>JAYSVL010000116.1:0-7160 GCA_043718595.1 Gemmatimonadaceae bacterium | reverse complement strand
CGAATCGACGAAATCCTTCACGCGCGAACTCCGCTGCGTCCGGAGTCATTGCGACGGTGGTGACGGAAAGCCGGTGTAGCAACGCATCGATCGCCATGTACCCACTCAGCCCAATTCTGGCGTAAAGCACGGAGCTCGCTTCCACCAGCGTTGGCGCGGCAACGACGCGAACCGATGCGGCCGTGATGGCGCGAACCAGCGAGGACGCCTCCGGTTCCGCCAGAATAATCGCAATGATTGCGGAGCTATCGACGACCACAGCGGTCACGTTGGCAGACCGAATTCATCGTAGCTAAGAATCTCCTCAAGCGTCCGATTGTCGCGGACAGGAAGCGAACGCACAAAAGCCTGAAGGTCTGCCACTTGCGCCTCGAGAAGTGCGTCACGTGCGGCCGCGGCGTCGTCACTTCGTGCGTGCAGTTGCGCTGCAGGTGCTTCCTCCTCCTCCTCCTCCGCGCGCGCTCGCTTCGCCCGAACTCCGTAGAGTGCAGCTGGCTCCGAGACTCGCCGCGGAAAGGCTGGGCGCTCGACTTCGGCGCGCACGGCATCGGCCAGTAGCTGCGTAAGCGTGCGGCCCGTGCGCTGAGCGTGCGCTTTGGCGACATCAAGCAAATCGTCAGGCAGCCGTACCGTGGTCCGAATCATATGTCAACTATATGTCAGGACCGGTGTATATGTCAGCTGTATGTCAAGTCAAGATCTACTTGTTAATTCGATACCTCGCGATGCTCACCACGTCGTCCGCGTCGCGTACCGCGACCCAGACATCGTTGCCGCGCGCGTGAAGAGGAATCCACTCCGACGTGGGATGCGGGATGCGCAAACGGCCGAGGTGCTGACCAGCACCGTCGTGAATGTCGAAGGTGGTGAACGTTTCACCGCCCCGGGATGTGTGCCGCACCCACAGCCGACCGTCGTCGTCAACCACGAGAGAAGCGATCGGCGGCTTGCTTGCTGGAATCTTGGACGCGTCAAAGTCAGACACCGCGTATCTGGCGATCGACTTTTCTACGCGTGCGATCTCCGCATCGCGCTCGGCCTCAAGCACCGGAACGCGCGCCAGCTCGATTTGCGTTTGCAGGATGGTGTCGCGCTTGGCCACACGAACGAGCGCCGCGCGCGTTGACAACGCCGTCGCACACCACGCGGCACCGTTTCCATCGGGCGCCAAACCACCACCTATGGTGAAGGGATAACTACTGGACATCGCGCCCTTGCCCTTGGTCTCCGCTTTGAACCCACTCCGTTCAGTTGAAGCGGACGCAGCGCAGGATACGATAGGGAACGTGTCACGAATGGCCCCCGCCTCACTCACCCGACGCCATTGCATTGAGCTCGCGCCGCCTCCCTGGTTGATGAATGCATCGATCACGTCGCCGGTTTTGCGATCAAGCCACGCATTCCACCGATATCCGTACCCACTGCCGGGCAGCACAACCTGCCTGACAAACTTTCCGTCTCCGCCAAAAACAGTTAGTCGTGCGTTGCTCGGATCATTGAGCCACACGCTTCCGTCACGCCCCGTCACCATGCCGTTGGCATTGCGCATTTCACCAGGGCCGCTCCCCTTCCGCCCAACCGCGCCGAGTGGGCGACCGTTGGCGTCATAACGACGGATCGACTGATCCTTGAAGTCGAGCACCCACAGCGCGCCGTCCCGTCCAATGACAAAGTCGCGCAGATCACCGTACGGCTCGCCACCTTCTGTCCCGTCCACCCGCCACAACTCGGTCGCCCGCCACTGGCGCATCGTGCCCTGCGCTGCGGCAGTCGTCGTCAGACACGCGGCAACGAGACCGACACACATCGAAATGCCAATGCGACGAGTCATGGTCAACCCTCCGAGTGAAACACGAGACCGCGCGTGCACGGCAATCGCCGCCAGAAGATCGTACCGCGCCGATGTCCCGCGCGCCAGACACGGCCAACCGCGACGGCGAAAAGGGTCTGTCGCCTTGACAGCCACTTTAGTTGCAACTAAAATGACAAATGCACATCAGCCACGCGACATTCGCCGCCCTCGCCTCGCCACGACGCCAGGAAATTCTGCGCATGCTCTGGACACACGAACTGTCCGCCGGTGACATCGCACGCGCCATGCCAGACGTCACCTTCGGCGCCGTCTCCCTGCAGCTGCGCACCTTGCGCGACGCCGGACTGGTTGACGTCCGCGTCAGCGAGCGACACCGTTTCTATCGCGCCACACGCAACGCACTCGGCCCCGTCGCCGCGATGCTCGAACGCATGTGGGACGACAAGCTCTGGTCGCTCAAACTTGCCGTTGAACTCGAAGCCTCACGTCGCGGGCCACGCGCCACACCACCACGCACATCACGCAAGTCACGCACATCACGTAAGTCTCGCACATCCCGCACACGGAGCGCCAGGTGACCGAACTGCCGTATCGTCTCGATCGCACCATCGTGATCAACGCGCCGCGCGAGATGGTCTTTCGTTTTTTCACCGACGACGCACGCTGGGCGAGTTGGTGGGGCGCTGGCTCAACGATCGATGCGCGGGTCGGTGGTCGCGTGTACATCCTGCACCCAGGCAACGTAGTAGTCACCGGCGAAGTGACGGAATTCGCAGCGCCGGACAAAATCGCATTCACGTACGGCTACGCGTCTGGCACACCGATCGGACCCGGTGAATCACTGGTCACGATTTCGCTAATGGCCCACGGTCACGGCACACAGCTAACACTCAAACACGAGCTGCCCACGGCCGCCGCGCGTGACGAACATGTACAAGGGTGGCGCTACCAGTTGGCACTCTTCGGCAACATCGTCGCCAATGAGCTGCACGCCAATGCCGCTGACACCGTTGACGCGTGGCACGCGGCGTGGGCTGATCCGGACGAACACACACGTCGCGCAACACTGGAGCGTATTGCCAGTACCAACGTGCAGTTTCGTGATCGCTACAGCCTGCTCGATGGCATTGAGGACGTACTCCCGCACATCGCGGCCGCGCAAAAATTTATGCCCGGCATTCATATGGAACGTCGCGGCGCGATACGACACTGTCAGGGCACGGTGCTCGCCGATTGGGTGGCGCTCGCTGCGGACGGACGCGAGTTGATGTTCGGCGTGAACGTATATGTGCTAGGCGCAGACGGGAAGATTGCGTCGGCCACTGGTTTGGTGACACCACCCGTCGCGTAACCTCTCGACACGAGCGACAGCAAACACCGACATCGCCAACGACTTGACACGCAAGCACGCTACGATGCCATGGTCAACCACACTTGCCTGAGCTACGCGTATCCGGGCGCGGAATTTCGTCGGCAGTGAGTGCACCATTCGCACCGACCTTCACTGTACACTGCGGTCTCTAACACGCGATGACGTTCCCCGACTCATTTGCCACACTCAGGCTGCGCGCCGAACGACTGCGCGCCGAGCACGAGCTGGACATCCACCGCATGCATCAGGACGCGGTGCAGATGGCGCTACTTGGTGGTGTGCGCGATGCCGCACAGACGGCCGCGTATATGGAACGCAATCTGGCACACTGGGCCACCTGCAACTTTGGACTCTGGCTGCTGCGCGACGCAACGACGAACAATGTTGTCGGGCGGGCGTTACTGCGAAACTTTCAGTACGGCGACATCAACGACATCGAAGTGGGCTACAGCTTGTATCCGCAGTACTGGGGGCAAGGGCTTGCTGTTGAAGCAACCACTGCGTGCCTGCATCACGCGACCACGTCACTCAACGCCGCGAGTGTGATCGCACTCACGCGTCCGGAAAACGTGCGGTCGCAGCGCGTGCTCGAGAAGGTCGGCATGGTGCTCGACCGTGAACTCCTGCACGACCATATCCCGCACGTACTCTTCCGGACGCGCCCGGTGATACCAACCTCTACTTCTTAACGACAGGCAGTTCGCCGTCCGGCGTGGCAGCATCAACAGCGTGCGGCAACATGGCGGCAAGCTTGTCCGCCGCTTCACTCGCGTTAATGCCAACCTTCTTGGCGAACGCGGCGATGTAGTCCGCACCAAGCGCAGACTTGAGCTGGTCCGCAGTGACCGGAAGGTTCTCTTTACCCTGAGCGATCCACGAATTGACTTTGTCGCTCAGTCCGTTCGCGCGCAGTTTCTCCACCATCGCGGTGAGTCCACCGTGATCTGGATCGTTAATCGTGCCCATCACTTTGTCGACCATGTCATCCGCAGCGTCAGGCAACAGGTCTTTCAGCTTCTTGGCAAATCCTTCAAGCATGGAGTGGTCCTCGTAAGTGAGTGTACAGCGGAGATCGCTTCGTGCGGAACGCGCCGTGCGATCAGATAGGAGAGTGGTGTCCCGGCGCGCGACTGACAAGGCCATGCCGACGCCTCGCTTCAGTCGTCTCCCGCAAATCTCGTGGTCGACGTCCCCGCGACGAGTCCGCTGTTGAATCGCTCCATATGTCGTAGTAGCCCACGGGTGATAGCGCCCCAGACTGCTTCCGGAAAGTCCGGCGGCAGTTGCGTTGCCAGCGAATCAATCGCGACGGGGACGCGTTGCACCAGATCCTCCAACATCGCGAACGGAACACCGCTCTGCTCGGCGAGACAGCGCCAGTGGCGCACGCTGATGCGCTGCATTTCGTAGTGTGGATGTTTGCAGCGAATCGCCATGGCGAGTTTTGCTTGCTGCACCGGTACTGCGTTCGGCCCCCGGCCGATGATCGGCCACGCCGAGATAACGTCGTAGAGCGGTGTGAGCAGATAACCGTCGCGGCGCAGAAAGATGGAAAAGTTCTTCGCGTGTCCATCAATGGCGGCGAGCAACCAAAATGCGAGCTGCGTCAGGACAAACGTTTGCACATCGTCGTCGGGTGCCAGTCCACCGCGCAGCAGTTGCACGATGCCGGGAATGCCCGGTCCTCCATCGCTTTCATACTTCCGCGCGGGCGCTGTCCCCGTTGCCTGACACAGATCTTCCTGCGGCAATCGGATCAGTCCACGTCGTCCGTCGCGCCATTGCCGGTCGAATCGCTCAACAATGAGCACGCGTTCGCTGCTCACGACATCGGTAAACGTCGCCATCTCGGCGTTTGCGACATCAAAGCCAAGCGCCGTGAGCAAGCGGAGACAGAGCCACTCATTGGCTACTGAATGCGCCAGGTCGAGTCGCATGTTGCCGACAAGCCCGAGCGGCAGTTTGAGAATATGTGTGGTGGGTGTTGCTCCCCGCGGCCGATACCACTGTCCATCCCGTCGCAAGAGCGCGGTCTTCTCTTGTGCACCGGCAATGGAAATGCGAAACGCATCGTCCGCGCGGTCGCCGAACGCCGTGGTGCCATCGCTCGTCACCCCGCGTAACGCGCGCGCGACGTCGGCATCGGTGAGCGGATCCATATCCAGCACGCCGGAGTCCGTCGGCGTCTCATCGAGCGACAGGATTTGCACCGCGCCAACACAGTCGCGACCAAGTTCGGCGAGGAGGCTCCGCGCGTTGGTTGCAGTGCGGAAACGTCGCGCAATGCGCTGGCGAATCTGCTCGTTATCGGGCAACAGATTCTCAAACCACGCCGCTACGTGGTTGCCGCGGTGTTCGGCGTTACCCGGAAGGAATGGCAGCGTCAGCGAGAGCGGTCGGGCATGCGGTGAGTCAAGCCAGCCGTCGTCATACGTGAGGACGCTGACGTCGGAAGCAGTGCGACTCCACACACCAACCCGCTCGCCATTCATCCACACGCTCAGCGCGGCTCGGCTCGCGTTGGCGCGTGCGGTCACCACTCGCCGGCCCGCTGCCGCCGGCGAGTGCGCGTCACGTCCTCTGCAGTATCGGCCTCGAGGTACGGCGTATCCGCATTGATCGCTGGGGGGTCGGGTGCCACCGGGTGGGGTTGCAATTCGAGATGGGCGTCCAGCAGTTGCAAGAGCCCGATCAGACTGCGAGCGCTCAGTCTGCCGACGTCCTTTTCGATGGCAGCGACCCGCATCGTCGAAACGCCGAGCAGACGAGCAACGTCCGCCTGGGTCAGGCCGCGAAGCTTGCGCAGCGCGCGCACGTACGCCGTCAGCTGTTGCGCTGTAGTGATCTCAAACTGATTGAACATGAAATAAATTTAAAGATAGACTTCGCCGTTGTAAACCTTCATGTTTATTTCCTGTGCAAATCCAAAATCCAAGCATAAGTAAACATAAATATGTACTAAACAGTACTAAACATATAGATGTATTTCGTGTACTCCGAATTGGGAATTCGATAGCGCGCCGACGCGTTCTATAGGGTAGCCTTTCAGCATGCGCCGCCGCCGCTTTCTCCGCGATCTGTCTGTCGCGACTGTCGCACCGCTGCTCGCGTCCTGCGCGCCCACGCTCTACCTCCCGTCGCGCGTGATCGATCGACACCTGGGCGGTCCGGATGCCGATCGTGATCCCGATGGTGTCTGGCAGGAAGCGGTGGCATACGCCCGGTGGACGCCATCGCCGCACAACGTTCAGCCATGGCGTGTGCGCGTGTTGTCACCAACGCGCGGCGAACTGCTCTACGATCCGACGCGACTCTTGCCGGTCACCGATCCTACATCGGCGTTCACGATCATGGGGCTCGCCATGTTCGTGGAGTATCTCGACATCGCGATGCGCCCGCGCGGATATGCCGTGCAAGCCGAGTTCGTGCAGCGAGCGCTTGACGTGTCTGTGACGCAACCGACGTTGTTCGCTACCCTGGCACTGCAACCGACGCCGCGCGCACCGGAATCCGAACGCCAATTACTGCTCACTCGGCAAACGTCGCGCTTGCCATATGATGGACATCCGGTCGACGACGACACCATGCAGGCGCTCGAGACGATTAGCCGCGCGCACGCACACGAGCTCACCTGGACGTCGGACGAGGCGATGGTGCGATGGGTGATCGACCTCAATCGGTTCACCCTGTTCAACGACCTCGACGACAACGCCGGTCGAACGGAGTTGCGTCGCTGGATTCGTACGTCGGATCGTGAAGCGGCCACCAAACAAGACGGACTTTGGTCGCACTGCATGCGCTTTCCCGGGTGGTTGCTGAAAGCATTCTTTGACGAGCACGAGAAGTGGGGACGTGGATGGCGCGCCTCCATGTGCGGACGACTGCTCGTCGAAGGAATGCGCGGTACGCGGACTGTAGCCTGGTGGTCCGGTCCCTTTGCAACACCCGCTGACTGGATTCAGGCGGGCACGCTGC
>JAYSVL010000115.1:0-2462 GCA_043718595.1 Gemmatimonadaceae bacterium | reverse complement strand
CGGGATCGACCGGTCGGTTGGGACGGAAGTCACCACCAAACACGCCCGATGTGAGCTCGTGTCCGAAGCCACGGTCATCCGCGTAGGCAACTTCCGCGCGCACCAACCGAGCATGCTTTACGCCGAATTCCTTGGTGCCGCCGAGCGAAAGCACGCGCCGATCCACCCAATCGACATCCTCGCGTCCAAACAGCCCGCCAATGACGCCGCCGCCGCCCATCGACTGGGAAAAGTCATTGGTCGACGCGAGTTGCCGTTCCGCACGCAGGCTCGTAACCCATGGCCCTCGCACGCGATACGCCTCAACGCCACCTTTCGCCGTACCGGCGGACATCGCCCAACCCCCGAAGGCGCGGATTGCGAGCCCAGGCGACGCGCGGCGAAGGTCGAGCAGCCCTGCCGCGCCAATGAACAGCCCCTCGACACGATTCAGTCGCACCAGATCGCCAAAGCCCCGCGCTTGCCACCGCCACTGCGGCGGTCCGGTTGGCCGAAATTCCGGCGGTGCGACGTCGTCAAACTCACGCGCGCTCGCATCCGCAGTAACCACGCCAAGCTCCGAGCGCCAGTCGGACCACCGGCTCGCACTGTCCGCTGACATCATCTGGAACGAATACTTTGCGGCACCAAGGCTGTCGGCCGTCGCCGCGCTGGTGTCCGCGCGGCGCTCCAGTTGTATGTCGCGCCATACGGACTGTACGCGAATCGTCGCCCGCGCCTCCGTTAGTCCCGTCATCACCTGGTACTCGAGGCGCTGCTTGTGCGGAAGCCAGAGCTGTCCGGCGTGCTCACTGTTCTCAAAGTCGATGTACGCTACCTCCTGCACCTGCGCGACGACGCGCAGTGCGCGCCTGACTGGCGATATTCCCTTCGGCACGCCCAACTTGATGCGGCCTCGCATACGGATGATCGCTCCGGTGGCGCCGTCGACGAGTACTTCGCCGGCGAACAGCATCACATCAGGATGGCGTCCATGCGGCTCGACGCCGATGCGAACGATACGGAGATCGCGCGTGCCGACGCGAATGGTGGCCACTGTATCTCCGCCGGCAAATCGATAGAATTGCTCGCGATCGTCGGCAAAGGGGTGCACGGTCGGCAGTTGCCGCCGTGTGCTGTCCGCGCTCCGAAACGACGGGGGTCCGCCGAACACCAGCGACATCCGGTTCCCATACAACATCGGCGCCGTCCACGGCCGAGGCACGATCGTCAACGCCGACACCATCGGTCCGAGCTGCCGAGCGCGGTACCCAACGACGCGCTGGTCAAAGCCGCCGGCGCGGTCCCATGCGACGCGAAGTTCAAGCTGTTCGACCTGCGAGGCCGACTCCGCGGTGGCGGCAGCGGTCCCCGCTCCCGAGCCGTCCGGCCCCGTCGGCGTGTTGAGCAGGAGGGCGAGTTCGCTCTCGATCATTGCACCGTATCCGGCCAGGGCCGGCGGCACGCGGCGATTGGTCCGGGACGACATCTCGACAACTTTCGCCAGCGCTGCGGAGCTGTACGTCGAGTCGGGCGCTTGAGTGAGCGACGATGTGTCGATCCGCGCAGTCGCGACGTGCACAGTTGCGACGTGCACAGTTGCGACGTTCGACGCGGCGACGTGCAGCATGGCCGCCTGCGCGGCGACCATCACGACGTGTGCGATTATCATGGAAGGCAGCTGTTCCGACTTCGACTCGTGCAGGAATCGGGCGTATGCATAACACAGTATGGCTGATGGAAGATACGGCAGCACCGTTGCCATGGCTCGACGCCGCTTCTGCGACGCTCGGCGACGACACGCGTGCGGTGCTATCGACATTGACACGGGACATGGTGCGTCGCCGGTTCGTATTGTCTCGGCTATTGCTGCGAATGGCGGTGTCGCAATACATGAAGTGCGACCCAGCCACACTGGTGGTAACCGAACGACGCGGCGACGCACCGTTGGTCACACGAATGGACGGCGATCAACCCTGCGTTAGCCTGTCGCACAGTGGTGCCTGGATCGCGTGTGCCGTGAGCGCCGACCCGATTGGTGTGGACATCGAAGACACCACGCGCGTGCGCGACCTGCAGGCGATCAGCGCTTGGTTCTACTCCCACCCCGAACACGAGTGGATGTTGCGGCAGACGGATCCTAACCTCGCGTTCTATCGTCTCTGGACGGGAAAGGAAGCCGTGTTCAAACTCGCGCATCAACTGGGTCGGGCGATGTTGTTGCAACAAATCCAATTTGACGTGCACCACGACACGCTGTGCCCGCCGCCGCCCGCGCGCAGCGTGCGCTTCGCTGTCCCCGGCCAAGCGTTGGCCTGCTCAATTGCCAGTGCCGCGGCCGACCGCGCCGATGCGTCTGACTTCACGCACCTTCACGTCGATGCGCTGCTGCACGACTTTATGTCTTGCGACAAATGAGCAGTGACTGACTAACGCCGATATGATCGATCCGTTCGACGATGGTCAATCCAGCGCTCGCGATC
>JAYSVL010000114.1:0-7187 GCA_043718595.1 Gemmatimonadaceae bacterium | reverse complement strand
GGGCGTGAGTCGCGCAGCGAGTGCGCGCACGTCTGACTCGCGCACTGCGCAAACGTCGCACACGGCCTGTGTGAGCAGCAAGTCTGGATGGAGCGCGCGGATCGTGTTTTCGTCGAGCGTGAAGAGCGCGTGACCCTCGCTCGAGAGTGACCGAACCGCGTCGTCGATGTCGGCCGGCGTGCCAATATGCGGGATGGCGCTGCGCGTGACGCGCGCACGGGATCGCACGATGTCCGGATAGTCGCACTCGTGTGTGATGCCCACGAGATGTTCCGATGCGCCAAGCAGGGCGACAATTTCTGTCGCAGCAGGCAGCAGTGACACTACGCGCATGTGTGCTCGGCGCAGGTGCGCACTGCACGAACGAGAGGGTCATCGCGTTGCAACATTCCCCAGCGTGTTGCTACTTCTTGGCGCAGCACGAAATACCTCAGCGCGTTGCTAATTTGTTCGAGACGCACGAAAGACCTCCTTACCGCCAACGTAGGTGGAGATCACCTTCGTGCGCAGCACCAACTCAGCGGGAACACGCATGATGTCTTGATCAAGCAGTACAAAATCGGCGTACTTGCCGATGGTGAGCGACCCGAGCTCTTTCTCCTGAAATGCGGCTTGTGCGGGCCACAGCGTCATGCTGCGCAACGCTTCCTCGCGAGTCATCCGCTGTTCCGGCAACCAGCCACCGGCCGGCCAGTCGTTCGCATCCTGTCGCGCGATCGCGGCATGA
This sequence comes from Gemmatimonadaceae bacterium, assembly GCA_043718595.1. Taxonomy (GTDB): domain Bacteria; phylum Gemmatimonadota; class Gemmatimonadetes; order Gemmatimonadales; family Gemmatimonadaceae; genus Gemmatimonas. The sequence goes on along the minus strand of JAYSVL010000114.1, from coordinate 6,460 downwards.
TACGAGATCAGTGGATTGACCTGTTCCACAGGGAAGTCACTTCCGTTCGGAATAATCACGCCCGAGTTGATCAGCGATCGCCACGCATACGCCCCCAGGAGGCGCGTGGGCCCAAGTCGTTTGCCAATCCAGTACATGTCACTGGTTTGATGACTCGCTTGCATCGACGGGATGACGCCGAGCTGCGCAAACCGCGGAATATCATCGGCGTTCAGTGTTTGCGCGTGCTCAACACGAAAGCGATGGTCGGCCGTTGGTGTTGTGCGCAGTGCCGCTTCGTACGCATCGAGTACGACACGATTGCCACGGTCACCGATGGCGTGTGTGTTCACCTGAAAGCCGGTCTTCAGTGCGCGCTCAGCCACGTCGCGAATGTGTGCGGGAGCGCTAAGCAGCAGGCCGGTGTTGTTGGGGTCGTCGTTATACGGTTCCAGCAGTGCCGCTCCGCGGGAACCCATCGCACCGTCTGCGTACAGTTTGATCGCCCGCACCCACACTTGGCCGTTGTAAAGCGCCGAGCGTGGTCCAAGCGCCATGTAGTGCTTGAGTGCTGCGGAGTCGTCGCCAATCATCACGTAGAGACGCAGGTTGAGCTCACCCACTTGTGCCATTTGTTCAAACATGTCGATGGCACTTCGACTCGCGCCCGCATCGTGCATGCCGGTCAATCCCGACTGATGCATCACCGTCACCGCATCTTTGAGCGCCGATCGCATCTCTGCAGGAGTTGCGTCCGGTACCTTGCGTTCGACAAGATCTTTCGCGTTGTCGATCAGTACGCCGGTCGGTGCATTGGTTGCGTCGCGTAACACCTTGCCACCGTCGGGGTCTTTCACTGCCGCCGTCAACCCGGCCACACGCATCGCCGCAGTGTTGACAAGACCCGCATGCCCGTCGATGCGTGTCAGAAATACGGGATGATCGGGCACCGCTGCGGACAACTTGTCGTGCGTTGGGAATCGTGTGTCACCCCACGTATTCTGGTCCCAGCCGCGGCCCTGAATCCATGCGCCTTTGGGCACTGTTTTGGCGCGTTCGACCACTCGCGCAATGACTTCGTCGTAGGTGCGCGTGCCAACGAGGTCAACGGCGCGAAGCTTCTGCGCCAACCCGGTAAAATGCGCATGCGCATCCACCATGCCGGGTATAACCGTACGGCCGCCGGCATCCACAACGCGCGTGTTCGCTCCCTTGAGCGCGTTCGCCTCCGATTTGGAGCCAACAAACACGATGCGCCCATCACGCACCGCGAACGCTTCAGCCAGTGGACGCGCCTCGTCGGCGGTGTAGACGCGCGCATTGGTCACGATTAGATCCGCGGGCACGGTCGCACGCGACTGCGCACCGACGCGCGTGGCGGCGAACAGCAAAACAAGCGCGGGAAACAGCTGGCGAGCGCTGACGTGGCGCCAGAGCGGCGTGCGAGAAGTAGTAGACATACGAGCAGTCTGCTGCGCGGGAAGCGGCGCGGCAAGCAACGATCACGCCCGCGAATGCAGAAAGGCCCGAATCGCGAGATCCGGGCCTTCCAACTCCGCCACGATGAACCGTACTTCGAAAATCTTACTTCTTGGGCGGCATCATCACCGCGTCAATGACGTGAATGACGCCGTTCTTGGCGATGATGTCGGCCTTGATGACGTTTGAGCTGTTCAGCATCACCTTGTCGCCCATGATCATGATCTTCGCATCCTGACCTTCGACGGTCCTAGCGCCCTTGCCGTTCATCTTCATGACGTCAGCGGCCATGACTTTGCCGGCGACGACATGATATAGAAGCACGTTCTTGAGCGCCGCCTTGTCCTTGAGCAGCGCCGCAAGTGCCGCCGGCGGCAGCTTGGCAAACGCTTCGTCGGTTGGCGCGAACACAGTGAACGGGCCTGGGCCCTTGAGCGTCTCGATCAAACCCGCTTCGGAGAGCGCGGTGGCGAGTGTCTTGAAGGTACCCGCGCCGACTGCGGTCTCGACAATGTCCTTCGCCTGCGCATGCGACGCGCGCGGAACGGTCAGGGCAAGTGCCGCGAATCCAGCGACGAGCATGGACAACTTACGCATCAGAAATCTCCGGAAATCGATTTTGGGATGGCCACAGCGATGTAGCGCAGTCATTCATTGAACACCGTGGGGCCGCGAACGGTTCCTGAGTACGGCGCATTGGTCGGTCTGGACGCATTGGTCCGAACAGCAAACTGCGGGCCGCGAATTGCGCGAAAACTACGCGAATTGGGTGGTGTGGGGTGGTGGGCGGAGTTCAGATAGGTCGGGAAATGAAATGGTGAGGGAGTGGGTGAGAGGTGACGCGATGTTGAGGAAGGAATACTTCGCGTTCGTCAGTTGATGTCGACCGGGTTTGGTCAGACACTCTCTATACCTCACCTCAAACGAGTTGTTATGAAATCCGTCTCGGAGATCGTCGTGCTGCCGGAGCTCAGCCGACGCATCATCGGGTGTTTCTACACCGTCTACAACGAACTCGGCCACGGATTTCTCGAAGCGATCTATCGGCGAGCAATGACAATCGCCCTGGCCGAAGCCGGACTCTCAGCCCGCGAAGAATCACCCGTCACCATCTGGTTCCACGGCGCCGTGGTCGGTTCACACCGCGTTGATCACCTGGTCGAGGAACAAATCATCCTCGAATACAAAGCAGGTGTTGCCTTATCCGCAGATCACCACGCCCAACTGCTCCACTACCTCACCGCCGCCGATCTCCCACTCGGCATTCTCCTCAACTTCGGCCCCAAACCCACCTTCAAACGACTCGCTCACACCGAACGTCGCCACTGAGCCGTTCCAATTCGCGCTGTTTTCGCGTAATTCGCGGCCCGCAGTTTCAACCAAACAATAGTGCGCACCGCCGTCCGAACGTGCACCATTCCCATTCAATTCTTTCCACTACAAACGCCTCCTCCTCGCACCGCCGTCCGAACATGAGCTATCCCAATTCGCGTTTTTTCGCGTCATTCGCGGCCCGTAGTCCTTCGCGCCTGTTCGCGGCTACAGTACCGAGATAAGGAGGCTCTCGAGCACGCCGAGTCCGAAATACGCGATAATGACCGTAATGTCGATCATGCCAATAGTCGGCACAATGCGGCGCAGCGGTGCCAGAATAGGCTCCGTAATCACAAACGACCAGCGCCACCACTTGGAATACGGTGAGCCGCCCACCCATGATGAAATTACGCGTGCGAACAGCGCAATACGCATGATGCTGAACGTCCAGCGTATCAACACCGCAATCAGTGATCGCGAGCCACCATCGCGCATCATGAGCAACAGCAAAATCTGTTCACGCAAGAATTTCACGCCGGATATCAACACCAAGCCGCCAATCACCACCGCCGCCAGCGTCCACCACGGCGCCGACGCGGGTGTGCCGCCCGCGCGCACGATCCGTCGCTCCATTGGCGCGATCAGCCATGGGTCGACACGTTCGCGCAGCGCACGCGCGACCGGAGAGAACGCCGAGATGCGACGCGTGCGCACGGCATACGACAGGACGGCAGCGGCAGCAGTGAGCGCGCCCGCGGCAAAAATCGCTGGCTTCAACACACCGATAAGCAGGTCAAACAGGTTGATCAGGGGCATGCGATTCGTGATAAGGCACGTCGAACGCGCAACACGAGACGTATCGCGACGAGTCGACAGAATATACAGCGTAGCTGAACGATCACGGTGGAGCAGCCGCACGATCCGTGGGCAGCATGTAACGACTGCACGCACTCGTGCCGAACAGCAGGACCGCCATCATGATCCATTCGTCAACGCCAACCAGCGCTACCCCAAAGACGCGCGGGAGTAGCGCCAGCACCAACCCCAGACTACCCGCCAGCGCACCACTCACCACCATCCAACGAGCTCCGGCACGTGCACCCCACCATGCCCACGGGACAACGAGCAGCGCGAGCCAGCCAACACGCACAACCACCGCAAACGGTGAGTCCACGTTGATAAACGTCTGAATCAGTGCCCAGCCAAATGTTGGCACGAGCGGCATCGTGCGCTCGCCATCGTAGTGCGCTGCGTGCGCCGCGAGCGTGAGGTGATCGGTCGCAGCGAGCGCGCTGATTCGCAGTGGGCGCGGGTCCGCCGTGGTGCGCCCGGCGAATACGTTCGGCAGCGTCAGCGACGGCATCGCCAGCCCCCAGTCCCACGCGCGACGCGTGATCACCAACACGGCATCAAGGTTTCGCTCGCCGATGTACGCCACGGCGGAGGTGTCACCCGTCCGGTGCACAAACAGCATCGGCTTGAACCAGCTGCCGTCCTGTCGGCCGCGCAACGTCACCGTCATCGCGACACGCGTTGGCTCGGCGCTGGCCTCCACCACTACGGGGCCGGAAGCCGTGTGCGCCACCGAAAAGCCGTTCACGGTGGCCGAGTCCACCAGTCCGCCAAACCATCCGTGGCCCGGCGAGTAGGCAAATACACTACGCCGGTACTGGATCGCGTTGCCCGCGGCAGTACGCGCACCAAACGCGGCACTGGTCAGCGTGAGCAGCAGCGCGGCTGCGGCGGCACTCGCCACGGACAGCCAACGCGCACTCGTTGGTGTGCAGTGAAACACGAGATGACGCCACTGAAACAACAACGCGCCGGCGAGACCGCCGAGTGTGTTCGTGACGACGTCGGCGAGGGCCGATGAGCGCAGTGGAGGAAATCCGAGCGACTGCGACAACTCGATGGCGAACGAGCACGCGAGACACATCGCACCGACACGCAGCGCCGATACGCGGTGCGTTGCGAGCGCGATGCCCAGCGGAACGAAGAGCACAAAGTTGCTGATCGCGTCGGAAAGCCAGAGCCTCCCGCACACCAGACACCACGGCTTCGGCGCCGTATCCGTCTGCAGCGCGCCGAACGGTACCAGCGTTACTGCAACAATCAGCGCAGAGCTGAGCGCGAGCCCAAAGCGGCGCAACGTTATTTCAGCACAGCTTTGGCGATCGTTTGCAGCTGCATATTGGAGGTCCCTTCGTAAATCGTGCCGATCTTCGCGTCCCGATAAAACTTCTCGACGGGATAATCGCGCGTGTAGCCATAGCCACCGAACAGCTCCACGCAGAGCGACGTCACGCGTTCACACATTTGCGAGGCGTACAGCTTGGCCATCGCGCCCTGCAGTGCGATATCCTGTCCGGCGTCGTCCATACGCGCTGCGTTGTAAACCAGCAGTCGCGCCGCCTCAAGCTCCGTCGCCGCCTGCGCGACCTGAAACTGAATGCCCTGAAACTCACTGAGCGACTTGCCAAATTGCTGGCGCTCCTTGAGATGCGCCTTGGTCACATCCAGCGCGCCCTTGGCCACGCCAATCATCTGCGCACCAATCCCGATGCGTCCTTTGTTCAGCGTCTCAATCGCGATCTTATACCCGGTGCCAACGGCGCCGAGCACGTTGGTGTCGGGCACTACCGCGGCATCGAAGTGCAGGGCAGTCGTGCTCGATGCGCGAATGCCAAGCTTTTGCTCTTTCTTGCCGACAGAAAATCCTGCTATGCCGCGCTCGACCACGAACGCCGTGATGCCCTTGTAGCCCGCCTCGGGCTTCGTATTCGCAAACACGACAAAGATGTCGGCTTCCGCGCCGTTGGTGATCCACGCTTTGGAGCCCGTCAAGGCCCAGCCACCGTCAACCCGGTCCGCCCGCGTGGCTAAGCTGAACGCATCAGACCCAGAGCCGGGCTCTGACAGCGCGTACGCGCCAATGGTTCCGCTTGTCAGACGCGTCAGCAGCCGTTCTTTTTGCGCGTCGCTGCCGTAACGGTTGATCGGATAGTTGACGAGCGTGTTTTGCACGTCCACCTGAATCGCTGCGGCCGCATCGACGCGACTGAGCTCCTCGACCGCGATCGCGACCATCATCAGGCTCCCGTCGGCACCGCCGAAGCGTTCCGGCACTTCGATGCCCATCAGTCCGAGCTCGACAAACTTGGCCGTGAGCGCCGAGTCCAGCTTTCCGTCCTCCTCCATCGCTCGAACACGCGGAAACACCTCGGTCGAAGCGAGGTCAGCCACGGCGGCACGAAAGAGTTCTTCCTCTTCAGACAGAAGCGTGAGGGGCGGACGAGCGTCCAGGCTGGTCATGGCGAGCAACGACGAGGGTAAGGGTCAACGCATGAATGCAAGGGCAGACACCGTGGCAATCTTCGGCGAGGACCGCGCGCGGACCAGCGCTAGCTCACCGGTATCTGCACACAACCAATATGGATGAGATCGGCACACGACTTGCCCAATGAGGTGGGTGTAGACGAAGCGACAATCACCGCAACGGTTCAGGCCATGCATCGAATCGCAACCGCAGCAACGACTTACAGCGCGAAGGCCGGTTTCGGCCGGACGATGTGTGCTATCGCTGCAACGGTTGCCTGTGCGGGACTGCTGCAAGGATGCAACGCCGCCGACGTCAGCGCTCCGTCGACCCCAGCGAACGTTGTGCAAGTGGGCGTTGTCGCCACCACAG
>JAYSVL010000113.1:0-2496 GCA_043718595.1 Gemmatimonadaceae bacterium | reverse complement strand
GACAACGTGCCGTCGCGCAACAACGACGGCGCAACCGGCACCATGAGGGACCGACCGGCCAGACGCGACAGTCGGCCGACAAGCGCGATTGTGGCGCGTGCGTGCGCATCGAGGCCGGCCGCATCGGCACGCTCACTTGAAGGAGACGTGGACAGCAGATAACCAACAACACGTTCGCGTCGATCGCGAATCGGCTGCATGCTGACCATGGTATCGGTGGCCATCAGGTCGCCATTCCGTCCATCAGCACGTTTTGCTCCGCGCGCGCAAGGACGGCGTTGAGATACGCCGGATCGTGCGTCACCTCGCAGACGATGTACGGCGCGAGCCACGCTGGCACCGCGGGCACCATCGCGGCGTTTGGCAGTTCCACTTCGGCGACCACAAGCGCGCGATCAAGAAACACATCGATCTCCCACGTCAGCGTCCCGTCCACCACGGCATAGCGATGCTTGCGAATGCGTGCTGCCGCCGTGAGTGGCCAGAGCGCGCTGAACAAATCCGTATCGGTGTCTTCTTCAATCTCAATACGCGCGTCGATCGGACCAAGCTTGACGGTACGCGTCAGTCGAATCGAACCGTTAGGCATCACCGACCGGCGCACACGTTCGCGAAGTCGTGTGCCCGGAAGCCATCCCTGTTCAATGAGCGTTGGACGGAGTACCGAGAGTTCGGTTGGTGCCTCGCGCAACAGAAACTTGGCCTCGTACTCCATCGGGAGCGACTCATGCGGGAGCGACGTGTCCGCAACTGACGTACCCAGTGTCGTGGCGGCCATCTCGTGAAGCGCCGCGCGAAGCTGTTCGTGCGCGCGTGTGACATGCGGCGCCGCGGTACCCCACGCGCCCAAAAAGGCATGACGAAGCGCATCCGCAGTCGCACGTGCCTCACGGGAGAGCGCCACGAGTGTATGCGACTCCGCCTGTCGCGCTATGCCGTCCACGATACACAGCGCGATGAGCATGTCACGACCCTGCGCCGCAGTCGCGTACCAAGCGGCGAGCGCCGGGTGCGCGTGATGGAGTGGCGCGAGCAGCACGCAGTGCCGATGCAACGTCCGACCCACGCGACGCAGTCGACGCGCCGTTTTGGCTGCGGGCTCACTGCCCGCACTCTCAGAATGCAGTTCCGCGAGGGTTGACTGCAAGCGCTGCGTGCTGCCGGTCAACCGCTCGGCGACGTGCATCGCGAACAGATGGCCGTCAAGTGGTTGGCCAACGGGGCGTCGCACCACGCAGGTGAGCAGGGCGCTATGGAGTGCCGTGGCCAGCACGTCGAATTGTTCCAGCGCGGCGTGGAGGTGGCGGCACCGCAGATCGTGCTGCGCAGCAAGCGACACGATGACGATGTCGGCGTCACGTTGCGCGGCCGGGGTGAGACTGTCTCGTTCGGCGTCGATCCACTGGCGCTGCGTTACCGCGCGGTACGCGGCATTGGCCGATCGGTCCACGTCCCGTAGGGTACGCCGCATCGACGATCGCACTGCATCGCGCAGCAGTCGCCGATGTTCGCGCAACGTTGTGTGCAGCGCGTCGATCGCGGCGCACAGCACCCGCAGTTCACCATCACGTGTGCTGGTGTTGTGCGCGACAGTGTTGTGCGTGTGTGGGTCATTCTCGGTGGCGACATTCGTACTCGTGTCGCGCAGGTACGCGTCGCGCGCGTTAGCCGCCTCGTGCAGACAGCGGAGCGCGGCCAGATGCGCGCCGTCGTGCGCCGGCAGCAAAAGCAGATCGTGATACCGGCGCAGCAGCGCCGTCCGTTCACCGGCCCGAGACACGCTCACGAATCGTCACTCGCATCGACGTGCACGACCGCACTGCCGTCCTCGTTATACGTCACCGATACATGCCACGGTCGACAGCACACGTAGCAATCTTCGATGTAGTCTTGTTGCGATCCGGATCCGGGGTCGAGGGTAATCTCCACGGCCTCACCGCAGTACGGACAAAACACCTCGCTCACCAGATCAGCGACGCCGTCGCCAAGTGGGAATTCGTCGTCCAGCCGATCATCGCTTTCGTCATCAGGCATATCCCACAAGTTCGCGGCGTTCATGATGCTCCGGGTGCAGGGCAACAAGGTGCACCGGCGCGAGGAGTCTGATCGTCGTGAGGACGCTAGCTGCCGCTGCGCGAGGGGGTGCAATCCAGAGAAACGTAGTCCCATATTCCCCCGACGTACGCCACGACCGGGACGTCTCCCCAGTCAACGGCGCGTCGCGTCTCACGAGCACCCCGACATGTCGTCACGCCAAGATACGGTTATCACGGACCTCGTCGCCGACGCACTGGCGATTGAGCGGACACCCGAACAATCGAATGCGTTCGCGCGTCGACAGGACGTCGGGACACTCGGTGACCGGCTGCAGGCGTTGGGAGGGACGCTCGGCGTTAGCTAGTGTCCGTCCTGAAACCCGGTACTTTCGGATTATTGCCCATCGTTTTGGGCGCGTGAACGCGGTGCCGGGCGTTGATCGCGTGCGTGCACGTCACG
>JAYSVL010000112.1:0-7273 GCA_043718595.1 Gemmatimonadaceae bacterium | reverse complement strand
TCGCGGTGGTGAGTTATGCCGTGTTTGAGTTGGTGGGCGCTGCGTACTTCTTGTTGGCGGGTTTGCTCGTGGGGAACGTGTGGGAAGCGTGGCGACGGGTGCGTGTGCGTGCCAGTCGACGGCGAAAGAGCGCAGCTCCCGCGTAGCGTCTGCTGGGCATGGGACGGTGACCAGAGGACAGTTTCGGCTGATCGCCAGAAAGGGTAGCGGCTGATCGCTAACTCTGCGCGGCGAGAGAATGATGCCAGCTGCGTTCGAATGGTGCACCGTTGCATGAGCAGTCCAGTTACCGTTGGCGCATGCAAGCTTGCACAAGCCCGTGCGCCGAGCGTACGCTTCCATCACTATGGCCGCCGAACGGAGAACCATATGGCAGATCCGGCACGTGGACTCGTCATGGTGACGATGACAGTCGACGAATTTCTGGTGCATCCGTCGCCCGACGGTTTCAAGACGGAGCTCGTTCGTGGTGAGCTTCGTATGAGTCCGCCACCGGGAGGCCCTCACGGGCGCGCGGCAACCAATCTTGTCATCCTCCTGTCGGCGCACACACGTCCCCGTCGGCTCGGCTGGGTGTGGGCCGACGGTATTGGCTACGAGTTGCGGCAACTGCCGCGCACTGTGCGCGTGCCCGACGCATCATTTGTACGGGCCGACCGCTTGCCCGCTGGCGGTGTCCGTCCGGGACTGCTCAAGTTTGCACCAGACTTGGCCATTGAAGTGTTGTCACCCGGTGAGAGCGCAAAGGAAATCGAAGAGAAAATCGATGACTATCTGAAGAGCGGTACGCCGCTGATTTGGGTTGTCGATCCCGTGCGTCGTACAGTGAGGGTCGTGTCGACGGACTCGACTGAGCTCCTGCTGCGCGAGGGCGAAACACTCACCGGAGGACGTGTGCTGCCTGATTTTGCGTGTGCGGTGGACGAAATCTTCGACGGAATCGCGCGGGACGCTTAGCGTCTCAGTCATGGTCCGTTGGGACGCGTCGGTGACAGGTCACATGTGGCGCGCAACCCGCTCCACGACGCGCATCACGTCGCCGGTGCGCGGATGTTGTCCGCACCAGATGATGCGCTCACCACCGACATCAGCGAGCGCGCGGCCCGCGTCGCCCACCGCAAGTGCCGTTGCCACCACCAGCACCAGTGGTGCATCACCAGCCGCCTGAATCTTCGCCACTTTTGTGCGCAGGTATTCGGGTGTCCAGAAGCCGACCAACTCCACCGCTGCCTCGCGCCCGTCCGCATGACGGAGCGTAAAGTCGGGCAGAAATACCGCTCCAGCAGCAGACAATGGCGACCGTTCGCGCGCTACGGTCCATCCGTGCTCGCGCGCCCACGACGACGCACGGAAGTCGCGTACGAATCGTTTCTCCCACGCTGAGTCGTAACGCTCACGCTTGGGCTCTCCGCCCACTGGTGCCGCAGATGACATCGCACGTGCGCGACCGCGTACCGTGAACTGGCACTTGGTTCCGGTGCGCACCAACTCCGCATCAACGCGCCATCCGGATGCACGCGCGAGCACGGGGAGTACGCGCGCAAATCGTACACCGTATCGCGTTGGACGCACCAGAAATGCAGCGGCCGGTCCGGTGAGCACCAACCGATATCGTCTACCGTCGCGTTCCAGTTCGTGCATCAAGCCGGCAGCCTTCACCGCACGAAAGACGTGGCGCCATCCGCCACGCGCGTGCAGCACAACACGAGTTGCATCGCGCAACACGCCTCGCGCCAACTCGAGATTGTAGCGCGCCAGCAATGCACGTCCGTCACCGTCTGGCACCCGACGAAGCACGCGTGCACCCGGGCGATCATCATAGAGTGCGCGTTGCAGCAACGCTGGCTCAAGCCCGAGCGATGCTGCGACATCGCGATATGGTGCGAGCGCGTCGCCGGGCACGGGTGGCCACATCGTACCACGCGCTGCGAAGACCTGTCGCCGTGCTTCTTCCAACTGCTCTGCACCAAACGGCGGCGCAAAATCACACCACTCAATGATGGTGCGCGAAATGCCAGAGAGCCGCGACGCGTCGCGCACCCGTCGTTCTTGTCGACGTAACGCTTCTGCTACCGTGTCCAGCGAACGTCCATCGAGTCGTCGAACGAGTCGTAACATCCGGTCGAGGAACGGTACAATGCGCCCCTTGTCGTCGGCGAGGTAATTCACGCGCACCGAGTTTCCACGCATGCGCACGAACGGATCCACCTGCGCACGCGTCAGCATGCCATCACAAGCCGAATCCCAGTTGCGGCTCCGCGACTTTGCGAATGGCGGCGCCGCGCTTCTGCGAGGCGTAGAACTCCCAGGTGTCCGCGGCGACGAGTTCAAACAATGACGCCACGTGATCGCCTTGCCTTCGCAAGAGTCGTCCGAGTCGCTGTGTATGCTGTCGCGCTCCGCCGCGTGTGGAATCGCCGAGTACAATGCCGAGTTTCGCGTTGGGCACATCCCATCCTTCGTCGAGGACTTTCACGGATGCGACAGCGCGCAACGTGCCATCGCGCATGGCCGCGAGAATAGCGTGGCGCTCGGATGCCGGTGTTGACGCGCCAATCAGCGGAATGGCCAGGCGACGCGAAAGCTCCATTGCGACGTCGGTGCCACCACAAAACAATACGGCTTGCTCGGACGGAAACATGCGCAAGATGCGCGCCGCCTCGTGGAACTTTGCGTCGGCCATGCGCACGATACGTTCGCGCTCGCGGAAGGCGTGCATGGCGCGTCGGGCTGCAGGCACACGTCGCGCGCTCGCGGCAAACAACTTCCACGCGTCATCGGCCACTTCCGCTTTGGTACGCCAACCCGTTCGTGTCGCGTAGTCTTCAAAGTGTGTCGTCTCGGCGTCATAACGCGCCCGCTCGGCCGAGGTGAGATCCACGTAGCGTCGCACGGTGGCAAAGCGTGCCAATTCTGCATCAGTCATCTCGCCGATCGTACGTCGATACACCACGGGCCCAAGCACACGCAACAACTGACTGTCCTGTCCGTCCGGGTAGGTGGCCGTGAGTCCCAGTCGATGCGCCGCCGGAGCGATGATCAACGCGTCGAGTCGCGTGCGCGCGTCACCGGTGGCGCTGTCGGCGAGATGATGCACTTCATCGCAAATCAGCAACGGAAACCGCGCGCCATGGCGTTCGAGCAGGGTGAACGCGGAATTGTAGGTGGTGACGGTGAGCGCGCGTACTTCTTTTTCGTCACCATAGAAAGCGCCAACGTGTTCTGCGCCAAATGCGTCCGCCAGTTGTGTGAACCACTGGGTCACCAACGCGCGCGTTGGCACAATAATGCACGCATTGAGCGCGGACCGTTGGATGGCCAACAATGCGACGAGTGTCTTGCCTGCACCTGTTGGAAGTACGACGCTGCCGCGCTGCCCAGCGGCCATCCATCGCGACACCGCTTCTGACTGCGCATCGCGCGGCGTGCGCGGATCGAGTAGTGGTGCGTCGAACGCGGTCGATGTGTCGTTCGACTGCTCACCAACGCCGCGTGCCACCGCCCACTCGCGAAGCTCAGGATACCGAATACCCGCAGCGACGAGTGCATCGAGGCGTGGATCGTACTGCATCCACGCGGGGGCGTCCTGCGCTGCCACGCCAGACAACACCGCGAGTCCGGCGCGAAAACCGATGACGGTGTGTTCGGTCGTCGGACGCGTTACGTCGTTATCCGTGTGGACGCTCGCGGCGGCGCATCAGGAAATGGGTTTCTTGCCCGGCATCGGCGGTACGTAGATCGGTGGCAGTCCAAGCTCCTGCAGCAGCGTGTTGAGCGCCTTGATCTCCGAGGCCTCCAGCTGCTGCAGCCGCTGCAGTTGCACGTCGACTTTCCCGCCAAGGTCGGCGAGAATCTCACCGTGTTGTTTGGTGGGTTTTGTGTCCTGTCCCAGCACCTGCGAGTTGAGCGACAGCATCATGTTGTACAACTTGATTGGGAAATGCAGCGTGGCCTGATCGTCGTGATTGAACCAGTCGACAAGCTCGGTGCGCACCACTTCGAGATGTTCACGCACCGGTGTCGAGGCATCCTTCACCCGCTTGGCAAACTCCAGCTCGCTCGAATGCTCGACGCGCGTGTCTATCTGCTTCTGCAGGTCTTCGATGCGCGCGAAGGCATCAACGATGCTGTTCAGACGACCCTGCACCTTAAGCCCCAAGTCGAACGTTTGCTGCAGGTCGGCGGTGCTGGCCTGGAGACGCGGATCGAGCTTCACCGTGAACGGCTGCGACATCGTGTCGCGCCCAACGATGAGGCGCACGCGATAGTCTCCTGGCACCGCCGTGGGGCCGTTAAAGGTGCCCATGTCGTTGATCACAGTTTTGATGCGCTTCGCGTCCGCATAGCGCAGGTTCCACCAAAACCGGTTGCTTCCCGCACGCGTCGTGACCACGGAGTCGGAGGCCATGTAGGCGAGGGAATCCTTCTTCGCGTCACGACGCAGGGAATCCGCCACGGCCATAGAATCGCTGACAACCGTTGCCGACTTAACCGTTGAATCCTTCGCCGAAGCATCTTGCTTTGCACCACCTTCACTCTTGAAACTGCGCACAACCGCGCCACGCGCATCAAGAAACTCGAGCATCACCTTGTCTTTCGGCGTGTCCTTGAACCAGTAGTCGACGAGCACGCCATCGTACGGATTCTCGCCGTTGCTTCGACCACCGCCGTAACCACCCGCGAAGCGATAGGCGACACTTGGCTGGAACATGTGCACGCGCTTTGTCGTCACGGAATCTTGCATCTGTCGCAATGACGCAATGTCGTCGAGCGCCCAGAAGCTTCGTCCATGCGTTGCGACCACCAGATCGTTGCCCTGCACACGCAAGTCGCGCACACTCACGCGCGGCAGGTTGAGCTGCAAAGTCTCCCATCGCACGCCGTCGTCAAACGACACGTACACGCCGGTCTCCGTCGCTGCGAACAACAGGCCGCGACGCACCACGTCTTCCCGAATCGATCGCGTGTAGGCACCCATTGCGATGCCGGCGTCAATGCGCGTCCATGTCTTGCCGTAGTCGCTCGTCTTGTACAGGTACGGCTGAAAATCGTCCATCTGGTAACGCGTCGCCGACAGATACGCGACGGCGGGATCGTAGCGCGAGGGTTCAATACCGGTGACGCGTGTGTGCTTCACCATCGCCTTCGGCGTGACATCCGTCCATGTGCTGCCGTTGTCGCGCGTGATGTGCACGCGCCCGTCGTCCGAACCTGTCCACAACAATCCTTTCGTCGTTGGCGATTCGACGAGCGCGTAGATCGTCGCATACCACTCCGTGCCGGTCATATCCTTGTGTACTGGCCCTCCGCTCGGCCCCATCGTCGCCGTGTCCGCGTACGTGAGATCCGGCGACACCTTCTGCCAGCTCGCACCTTCCGTTGTGGAACGCCAGAGATGTTGCGACGCCGCGTACAACACGTTCGGGTCGTGCGGCGAGAGCATCACGGGGAACGTCCACTGGAAGCGGTTGGGGACGTCCTTCACGGCGATGCCGTCGTAGTTGTTGAGCCACACAGCGATGTCGTTGCTCTGCTGCGTGCGATTGTCGTGACGCGACAGCATGCCGGTGTAGCACCCGCCGTAGGTGATGCTCGGGTTGCGCGGGTCAACGGCGATATGGGCGTTTTCACAACCCGCGACCGGCCACCAGTCACGCTCACCAATGGCGCCAAAGTCCGACCGCGACGCAATCGATACCGTGGAGTTGTCTTGCTGCGCGCCGTACAGCCGATACGGCCACTGATTGTCGGTGATGACGTGATAGAACTGCGACGTGGGTTGGTTCATGATTGACGACCAACTCTTACCACCATCAAGCGACACGGTGCCACCGCCGTCATTGCCGTTGATGAGACGATCGGAGTTCTTCGGGTCGACCCACATGATGTGCGTATCGCCATGCGGCACGCGCACGCGCGTGAATGTGCGACCGGCGTCGATCGACTTCCACACTTGCAAATTCATCACGTACAGCGTGTTTTCGTTGCTCGGGTCCGCGGTGACCGCCGAGTAGTACCACGGTCGCACCTGGAACTGTTGCTGTCCGTTGGTTCGCGTCCAGTGTTCACCGCCGTCGTCTGAGCGGAAAATTCCGCCGAGTGTGTCCTTGGCTTCAATGGAGGCATAAATGCGTTGTGGATTGGCCGGTGACACCGAGACGCCAATCTTGCCAATCAGTGCCTTGGGCATGCCGGGATTCTTTGTTAGCTCAATCCACGTGTCGCCGCCGTCTTTCGACTTCCACAAACCACTGCGCCCACCACCCGCATCCATGCCCCACGGGGTGCGCTGAAACTTCCACATCGCGGCAAAGAGAATACGCGGGTTGGCCGGATCCATGGAGAGATCAGTGGCGCCAGTCGAGTCATTGAGAAAGAGAATTTTCTTCCACGACTTGCCGCCGTCCATCGTGCGAAACACGCCACGTTCGGCGTTGGGGCCAAACGCATGTCCAATCGCCGCAACGTAGGCGATGTCGGGATTCGTCGGATGCACACGAATTGTCGTAATCTGGTGCGTCTCACTTAAGCCCAGGTGCGTCCAGGTAGCGCCGGCGTCGGTGCTGCGATAGATGCCGCTGCCGTAGGTGAGATCTTCTCGGAGCTGCGATTCACCGGTACCGACATAAATGACGTTGGGATCGGACGACGAGACCGTGATTGCGCCGACTGACGAAATGTCCGTGCGTCCGTCGGTGATATTGTCCCATGTCATGCCGGCGTTGACGGTCTTCCAGACACCGCCGTTGACGGCACCGAAATAGAAGACAAGCGGTTTAGTGGGATCACCGGCGACGGCATCGACACGTCCACCGCGAAACGGACCGACGAGACGCCAGCGCAGCGCCTTGAAGTTGCGATTGGTTGCGTTGGGGTCCGAATAGAGTGACGGATCGTACGCAGGTCGCACGGGTGCGTTCGTTGCTTGTCGCGCAGTGCGCGGGGCAACCGTTCGTGTTTGCGCAGCCAGTGGCATGGCGCTCAGTGTTGCACTGACGAGAAAGAGAACGCGCAGCAGCACACGCACGGGCAGCTCCGGGACGATGTTAGATCTGAACAGCAATTTGAACCACGGGGGACACAGGGAGCACAGGGTTACTGCGATGAACGATACGGTGTGTGGCGAAACGTTTGGCGGCGCCTGATCTGATGGGATGTTAGCGGCGTTTGAGACGGAAGTGTCGCGCCGCAAGAACGCCGCCGACAAATCCACCAAAGTGACCTTGCCAACTCACGCCAGGCTGATTGGGGAGGACACCAAGGACAACGCCAC
>JAYSVL010000111.1:0-2501 GCA_043718595.1 Gemmatimonadaceae bacterium | reverse complement strand
CACCGACAACAATCGTTGGCGCGGTCTGCGCGAGTGTCACCGTTGCGACCTTTGCCGTGATGACGGTGATGACGGCGACACCGGCAATGTTGCCGACTGATGCGGTGATGCCGGCCGAACCGGCCGAGGCGATCGCGCTGACCAATCCGTTCGCGGCAACCGTTGCGACGGCGGGCGTGGAACTGGCCCAGATGACGGATGCGGTGGGGAGCAGTTGTCCGTTCGTCGATCGGACGTCGGCGCGGAGGCGCGTGGTATCGCCTGATTCCAACGCCACGGTTGCAGGCGTGATGTCGACAGTTGCAACCGTTAGTTGCGTCGGCGGTGTAGTGGTTGGCCGGGTGACGCCGGTTTCGCTCCCACCGCACGCGATAACAGCGACCGGAAGGACGTGTATGAGTCGAAGTCTTCGCATCAGCGTATCCCAAGTGCTTGTCACACGTGATTGAATTGGCACGGTCGTGCCGCTGCTGCCCTCAACGCATTGGACGGACAGGTGCCGCTTCTTTCACATGGTGACGAGGGTATCACCGAGGATTCACGGGCAACCGGCGAGACGCGAGGTTGATTCAACCGCCAAACTCTTGCGCACCGAGATCGCGTGCTGCGTCTGGGCAAGACGCGATTGCAGATACCGAATCGCCTGTCGTTCCTCTTCAGTTCGTGCCGTTGCGACGAAGGCTTTGTCTGCCAAGTTCGCGCACGCCGTGATAGGCATCACCTCATCACGCAGTGCGCTCGGCGTCGTCATCGCTCGTGCGCACCGTGCCGCCTCACCGGCGACCATCGTTCCCGGCAGAACTCGAGAAGGGGTCTTCGTGAACCAGCTGCGCGACATGGTGGGCCCTGATCGTTTCACAGGCAGCCTTCCAGTCGTGACTGCTCAAACGTCGCCTCAGCCACCAGAGGCCGTCGCTAAGTACATCCATGGCGTGGTGTACATGTTGCGAATCTGTGGACTGCAGACTGCTCGCTACCTCATCAAGGAATGCGTGCAGATCATCGACGCCCGGCTCGTTGATGAAGCGCATGCCGATTTAGTGGGTGTAATGGTCAGAAGGCAGGGCAGCGCCGCGACGGTCTGTCGCTCGTTTCGGCGTTGGCCGTGTGCCGGTCAGTGTCGTTGCGCTCGGTTGTAGCTGGCCTACATCTTCATCAGGAACATCACGTATGCGAACGGCGGTATGCTTGACGCTGGATCTGCGCGGCCGTCTGGTGCCAGGCTGTGATTGTGGACGATGCGTTGACCGCCGTCCTTCTGCAGCGCGCCAAGCGCGTCACTTCCGCTGTACTCTTTGAGAATGCCATTCTCTGTCTTTCCGCTAAGCATATGTCCGTGTGTTTCAGCGCCACCCGTCTGACCAACCTGCGCCGCGGTCTGCGCACCTTGGACGAACCGGCCTCGAAGGTCTGGCGTGCCCCGCGAGCCGTCGCAGATAGCCCAACCAGCGGCAATGGCAGCGCGATTGAACCATGCCAAAATCGTCCCGGTCGGCAGGGCGGCCATTACACGCTGCTGGTCGCTTGGCGGTGGCGTTACGTCGGGAAGCGTTCGCGACAAATTCCCCGCTGCTGACCCAACCAGCACCGTCACCGCCCTCGACGATGAGCGAGTGCAGAGCGCGGATCGCGTTTCGGTGGCGCGTATCACGGCACCTTGTCGCAAATCACCAATGCATGTCACCACTGCTGGCGAGAACGACAGCTGGCTCACCGTGACGTTCGTCTGCTGCGACGGAACCCAACGCACGGTCACGGTGAATGCGCTCATATTGTCGGGGTTGTCGTCAACCGAAACCACAAATCCTTTGGTCTCCACTTCCCGACAGCGTACGTATCCGCTGACGAGTGCAGGATCTGCGGCCTTTCGGAACGATTGATTCGTCGCAAAGTCTATGTGCGTTCGATCGACGTTCCCGCAGAATTCCGTTTTGTACGATGATTGGAAGGTCTGAGCATCAGAAAATGAAAGTCCTATGGGGATGCCGTCGATGGTGACGCCCACGCCAACGGAAGGACTTGCGCTTGATGCCGTCTGTTGAACGTCCGACGAGCACCATGCTTGATGCCAACGATCGTTCGTGTAGGCAGTACCCCGCCTGTTGAACGTGTTAAACACACCGTCGCGTAGCATCATGTCACACCCTTGCGCGGCGAGCTCACCAGCGATGCTGAGTGCCAGAAATGCGATAGGGAAGGCTTGCCGTCTCATGGCTTCTACTCCTGGATTGGGTTTTGACTTGTCGCGTGATCATTGCATGCATTGCTTAGTCGGACATAGGATCGTAATTTCCGCCGAGTGCAACGAACGGAGATTCCCCATCCACAAATTCTACAATCGGATTGTGCATTGCCTGCGCTCAGGTCCTGTGACTATACGGATCGCGCCACGTTGAATTGTGTTTGACGGACGCGTTATCGATTCCACAGTTCGCGAAACGCTAGCGAGGCTCTGCCTCAGACCGACGAGGCATGTAGAAGGGGAGAGAGGAGTGGCGGAA
>JAYSVL010000012.1:0-8694 GCA_043718595.1 Gemmatimonadaceae bacterium | reverse complement strand
GCGAAAACGACGCGAATTGTGAATTGCACCGAGCCGATTCGCGCGTTTTCGCGTGATTCGCGGCCCGCTGTTGCTGTTACCAGCTGACGTAGTAACCCGTCCATGCACTTTCGCGGCCAGCGAAAATACCTGTCGCGATGGCTTCGATGGTTGACGCGACATCCGGTGCGACAGCAGTGAACCCAGCGAGTCGCTGATTAATTTCGACAAGGGATATGGGCGTTTGCGACGCGAGCGCCACGAGGTAACGCTCGCTTGGTGTTCGCGGCGGTAGTCGGACGATTTTGTACTCGTCGCCAAGCAGCGCGAGTCCTCTCGCGTTTGGCGTTAGACGATCGCACGGCGCGAGGTCGTCGCGCGAGTCAGCGTAGGTCGGCGTGGACGTACTCACAATCTTCCCGGAGCTGTCGCGCCTTACCGCGCGCGCTGCCTCAGCGGCTGCCCGACGCGCCGCTGCGGCTCGGCGTGTCTCGCAGTCGGCAATCACTTGTCGCGCGCGCGCAGCGCGTTCAGCGTCCGTGTATCGCGACACTTTCTCGTACCGGCCGAGGTCTACTGACACATGGCCGACACGTTGTGTGGTGGCCGGCTTTGCCGCGGATGGGTAGAGAACCTCAATGTCGCGACCGGGCATCACCTCAAGCACGATCAGGTTGCCCCGTGCGTCCAGCGAGATGGTGGCGATTTCTTTGACGGTGTCGAGTGAAATGACGCGAACTGGCGACGCGGCAGGATCACCGATGGCATGTCCAGGCATTGGAGGCAATGTCGGCAATGGAGCGGCGACGTTCGCCGATGTGGACGGCACGGACGCCATGGGGCGATGACAAGCGGTCAGCATACCAAACAGCGCGCACGACACAGCGACAGCGTGGATGCGATGTACACCAGCACGCGGCGCGCATGCGTAACGCGCGCTTGCGACCCGCGTCCTATCTCGCCTTGCCATTCGGAATTCGCGTCCAGATCACAATCGTCCCGCACGGTGTGGTGTTGGCGCCGACGCGCTGAAACTCCATCGGAATCGTCGACAAGTATGGATAGAGTTCCATCGCTTCGACGGTACTGGGCAGCAAATCGTCGACTTCCATGCCGGTCGACAGCGAGCCGTCCATCCAGATGACCGGTTGGCACAGTTGTGTGCGCGAGCCGGAGTATGCAGCAAACCGAACGCGTCGCCCAACAATCACCACACCACGTTTGGTTCGTAGCAAGTCACTCAGGCGATTGGCGCCACGCTCATTAATGTCAGCGCGTGTGATGAAAGTGCCCAGCCCGCGTGCGCGTCGCTCCTCGAAATCGCGAAGTCCAAGGGCGGATCGTGTGCTCGTTTCCGTCACCTTCACTTTGTCGAGTCGCTGTGACGACGCGTCCATTTGCACCATCACCGTGTCCCACATGCGATTGCGCGCCGAGAGCAGCGCCTCCACCGGCTCAAATCCGATCCGGCGCAGGGAAATCGTGACGGTGTCGATGTCGTGCGTGAAGAGTTCGAACGTTCCACGCGCGTCCGTGCGGGTTGTGCCGCCAGCTGCGGCCACGATCACGTCAGACAGCGCCGCACCCGCGGCGTCGCGCACAATGCCGACCAACTGGCGGCGACCGGCCGGTGTGGTGTTTTGCGCGTGCACGACCGAGACTGGGCCAGCCCATGCGGCGAGTACGACCAGTGCCGACAGCGTGTTGAGGCGATTGCCCATGGACGTCGACCCCTCGAGCGGTCGTGCTGCGAAATACGAGGTAGCCCGTCAGCGGCATAGCTGGGAGGGAACGACTCAGGCCACCAGCAAAAGTTGGCACACCTCGCGGGTCTCGTCCAGAGCCAGGGGGTGTGCGGCGATGGCGGGCGTTGGCGATTCAACGCGAGTGATCGCAAGTTACGTGATGCGCCTCAACCTCTCATCGACGCGACCGCGCGTCGCCGCCGCACTATATGCGTTGCTGGCCGTAACTCCTGCCAGGGCTGTGGCTCAGACCCCGCCGCAACCCGGCGACGCGTCACGCATGCCGCCAGCGAGATGGAAGTCGTCGCCTGCGCGGTATGACGCGATCTTGGTGCAGAAAGACCTGATGATCCCGACCCGCGACGGCAAACGTATGTCGACGGACATCTATCGTCCCGGACGCAATGGTGTCGCGGTGGACGAAAAATTTCCTGTGCTCCTCAATCGCACCCCATACAACAAAACGTCACTGGCGCCGCAGGCCGAGTTCTACGCGCAGCGCGGTTATGTGGTGGCGCTGCAGGACGCGCGCGGACGTTACAAGTCGGAGGGGAAGTTTTCCAAGGTGCAGCCCATCGACGCGACCGACGGATACGACGTGATCGAGTGGCTGGCGAAGCAGTCGTATACGAACGGCACCGTCGGCATGTGGGGGTCATCGTTCTCCGCGCACATGCAGGCGGGCGCAGCGCAATACAACCCGCCGTCGCTTAAGACACTCGTGATCAACATGGGCGGCATGTCCAACGCCTGGGATCACGGCGTGCGCTACCGTGGCACATACGAGATGGGTCGACAGCTCACGTGGGCGTGGAGTCAGCTGCTGGCCGATGCGCGCTCCGAGTCCGTGAGGAAGTTGCTCGAACGCGAAAAAGTGGAAGACTGGTACAGTGCCCAACCCATGCGGCGCGGCCTCAATCCGTTGTCTGTGTCACAAGAGTATGAAGGGTGGTATATCGACTTCTATGAACACGCGAACTACGACGCGTTCTGGAAAGACCCGATGCTGGCGTGGGATGAGCACTATCCGCAAACGTCGGACATTCCGATGATCCATGTTGGTGGATGGTATGACATTTTTCTTGCCGGCACGTTCAAGAATTTCAGTGAGCTGCGGAAGATCAAGAAAGCGCAGCAACGCATCCTTGTCGGGCCATGGACGCATTCAGGCAACAATCGTCCGTATGCCGGCGATGTGGCATTTGGTGACTCCGCCGCGATCTCCGATTTCCTCACGGACTTTCACGTTCGCTGGTTCGATCATTTCCTCAAAGGTTTGCCGACCGGCGCTGAGCAAGAGTCAGCCGTTCGGGTGTTCGTGATGGGCACAGGCGACGGCCACAAGGACGTCGATGGTCGATTGTTTCATGGCGGATACTGGCGCAATGCGGACAGCTGGCCGCTGCCCGGGACACGCATGGTGCCGTACTACTTTCGCGCTGACGGCTCACTGTCGCCGTCGAAACCCACGGTGGCGTCATCGCAAACGGTGTACGCGTTCGATCCCGCGCATCCGGTGCCGACGATCGGCGGTGGATCATCGGCGCGTCTTAAGGACGGCGCGTATGACCAGCGCGAAGGCACACGGTTTCCTCCATCACGAGCGCCGTTTCTGCCGCTCCGCACGCGTCCAGACGTCGTGGTATTTCAGACCGAGCCACTGACGGAAGACCTTGAAGTCATCGGCCCGATCAAGGTGGTGCTCAACGCCTCGGCCTCAACCGTCGACGCTGATTTTACTGCCAAGCTGATCGACGTGTACCCGAGCAACGACGCATGGCCGTCCGGTTTCGATATGAATCTCACTGACGCGATCATCCGCGGCCGCTATCGCGCGACGCGCGACCATGAAGTGCTACTCACACCCGGCAAGATCTATCCCTTCATCATTGAGCCGTTCCCGACCGCGAATGTATTCAAGAAGGGACATAGAATTCGGGTGGACATTTCGAGCAGCAACTTTCCACGCTTCGATGTCAACCCCAATACGGGCGAGCCGCTGGGCCGCAACCGGCGTATGGTGACGACG
Organism: Gemmatimonadaceae bacterium; assembly: GCA_043718595.1. Classification (GTDB taxonomy): domain Bacteria; phylum Gemmatimonadota; class Gemmatimonadetes; order Gemmatimonadales; family Gemmatimonadaceae; genus Gemmatimonas. The sequence goes on along the minus strand of JAYSVL010000012.1, from coordinate 4,941 downwards.
AATATCGCGGTGCAGCACAGTGCCACGTGGCCATCGCATATCGTGTTGCCGCTCGCGCCGCCGCGAAAACACTAAACAGAGACTGCGGGCCGCGAATGGCGCGAAAACGACGCGAATACAGCAACAACGGGCCGCGAATTGCGCGAAAACGCGCGAATAGAAGCAAAGAGAAGCAAAGAGAAGCAAAGACAAAACCAAAAAACTTTTTGCTGTTTGTTTTATTCGCGTGTTGTCGCGTGATTCGCGGCCCGTTGTCATTGTTGTTTTATGTTCTCAGTACTGGTGACATGCGCTAACGCGCTCGCTGTTCTCGCGGCAATTTCGCGGCGACTGCGCTCGATTCGTGGCCCCGCGTTGTCAGACGCGTGAACTGAGCCAGAGTGGCAGGACAAGTATCAGCCCGGCGAAGTACACGAGGCCGAATGTCAGTCCATAGACCCAGAACGAACGCTTGTCGATATAGCCCGAGCTGAAATACATTGGCGCGGGTCCTGTCGCGTACGGCGAGATAACCCCCATCAGCCCCAGCGAATACAAGCAAAGCATCGCCAACGTGCGTGTCGGCATTCCCGGAATACTCGCGCCAACAGCCAGCACCACCGGCAACACAGCCGTTGCATGAGACGTGATGCTCGAAAACGCGTAGTGAATCCAAAAGAACAGCGTGACCAGCAACAGCAACGCCACGTTGGGTGATACACCGGCGAGCGGCTTGGCGAACGCATTCGCGGCCCAGGCAACGAAGCCGATTTCGTTGAGGCCGGCCGACAGTGTGAGCAGCGACGTGAAGTAGAAGAACACTTCCCATGCCGGTTTCTCCGACACGATGTCGTCGAACGTGATCACTCGTGTGATCAAGAGCAGCGAGATGATCACGAACACCACGGTGGTCGCCTGAATCCAGCTTGAACCCACCACGGGCAGTGAGAATGCGGGATTGGCACCGATAATCCAGAGCGTCATCGCCAGCAGTACTAACCCCGCCATGATCCACTCGACGCGCGACAGCGGCCCCATCTGCTGCAACTCGCGCGCGGCCCAATCGGCAATATCCGGGCTGCGTTTGATTTCCGGCCGACAGATGACGTACGCGAGAAACGGCACGATGATGATCAGCAGCACGCCGAGTGGCAGGAAGCCGACAAACCATTGCGACCAGGTGACGTCGATGCCGGTGAGCTTGTTCGCGATGGCTAACGCGGCAACATTGGGAGCAAGTGCTGTCAGAAAGAGGGAACTCGAAATCGCGGTCGACGCGAATGCAGTCCACATCAAGTAGGTGCCGATGCGACGCGCCGTTGGTCCGGGTTCAGACCCGTACAGCAGGGGAACATTGCGCAAGATCGGAAAAATCGTTCCACCACTTCGCGCGGTATTCGACGGAGTTGCCGGCGCCAGCGCGAGGTCGGCGAACGTAATCGCGTAGCCAAGTCCGAGTGTGCTGCGTCCCAATTGACGCACAAGGGTCAGCGCGATACGACGTCCAAGCCCACTCTTCCGGTAGCCAATCGAAAAAATGAACGCGCCAACAATCAACCACACGCTGCTTTCGGAGAAACCACTAAGCGCCCATTTGAGCGACTTCGCCGGGTCGGGGTCGACATAGCGCAGCACCGTCGCGGTCGTTAATCCGATCAGGCCTACTGCGCCGGGCGGCATAGATTCGAGGATCAGACCGGTGATGACCGCAGCAAAAATGGCGAAGTAGTGCCACTGCGCCGCGTTCAGACCATCGGGCGTCGGGAAGATGAAGAGAGCGAGCCAGACGACGATCGGGGCAAAAGTCTTCCACGACGAACGGCCCGAGTTAGTCTGCGACGTCACCGAATCAGTTCCTCAATAAGCGTTACCGATCGTGCGGTCGCGCCGAGTTCCGCGCGCACTACTCCGCGTGCGCGCAACCCCTCTCGTTCGCGCTTGCTCCGATCGGCCAACCACTGGGTGAGTACCTCAGCGAGCGCGCGACTGGTGCGAACGGTTTGCGCACCACCCGCCGCTAGCAGTAAGCCGGCTTCACGGCTCATGGTATGTCCCGGTCCAAAAGCGACGGGCACGGCGAACGCGGCGGGTTCAATCACGGAGTGCAGTCCGGCGGCGTGAAATCCGCCACCAACAAAGGCCGCGCTCGCAACGGCGTACACGTCGCCAAGAATACCGACGCGATCGATCACGATGACGTCTGCGTCGGCATCGGCGACCGAAACACGTTCTTCAAGCACCGAGAGTCGCACCGCGCGCAACTTGTGCGCTCGCGCCCACACGAGATGCGCCTTGACCGCGGCATCCGTCGGCTCGTGCGGCGCGAGAATCAAACGTGACGACGGCACCGCGCGCCGCACCGCAATCCATGCATCGCGCAGTACGGCATCGTCCGCTGGCCATGTACTGCCGGCAACGAGCGTCGGTCGAGTACTGGCGAGTAGCGTGAGCAACGGTGATGCACGATTCACGGCGTTGGCGCGCGCCCACACCTGGTCGAAGCGTGTGTCGCCGGTTGTCTGCACCGCGGACTCCTGCACACCAAGCTGCTGGAGTCGTGCGCCATTGGCGGCGTCGATGGCTCCAACAGCACGCAGCGCGGCATAGGCGTCGTGCAACAGCATGCGCGACACAGCGCCGAGTCTTCCGGACCGCGGCGCGAGCGTCGCACTCACCAGACCGACGGGAATACCGCGCACAGCCGCACGTTGTACGAGGATCGGCCACACATCCAGTTTGACGAAGACGAGCGCTGACGGCTTGATCGCGTCGAGCATCGCATCGGCCTCTCGCTCGCCGTCGAATGGGAGATAGTCGGTGATGTCGGCCCCGACACTCTCGGCGAACGTCGCCGCACTGGGCGAATAAAACGTGTACGCAAACTGCCAGTCGGGATGTGCGGTGCGCAGCGCTGCGGCGATGGGTCGCGCCTGCAGTCCTTCGCCGACAGACGGCGCGTGCAGCCAGATCAACGGTCGCGACGTATCGCGAACCGCGAGTGCCCGCGCGCGCACGCGTTCAATCAAGCCACGCCGTGCGCGCAACGACTGCGCCAACTTCTTGTTGCTCGACGGTGCAACACGAACTGCAATTGCTGAGGCAGCCCGCGCTAAGACTCCCGCGACAGTGTAGAGCGAGCTAACGGCGCCGTTCAGCGCGACCTCTTGCTACGCGCGACAGACAGCGCCGAATCCACCGCGCGGCGGAAATCGGCGTACGGAAGCGCGCCTTCGATGAGAAAGTCGCCAATCAGGAACGACGGCGTCGACCGGATCCCCATCTTTGTCGCTTGCTGGATGTCTGACTCCACCAGCGCGCGAATACTCTGCGATTTGGTGCACCGTGTGTACTCTTGCATGTCCAGCGACACTTCGCGCGCCACGCTATCGAGATATTCCGTCGGCTCGGTTAGTACAGCGACTTTGCGCTGGTCGCGAAAGAGCGCTGCGGAAAACTCCCAGAACTGACGTTGCGCTGCGGCGCACATCGAGGCTTCCGCTTCGCGTCGCGCGTGTGGATGCATCTGCAATGGCAAGTTCAGGTAGGCCAGGCGCACCTTTCCCGTTTTCACGTAGTCACGCGTGAGTTGCGCCATGCTGGAGTCGTGCCACGTTTTGCAATACGGGCACTGGAAGTCGCTCATCACCACCAGCCAGATCGCACCGGAGTCGGGGCCCATCAAGCGACCCTTATCCGCTGCGGCGATGAGCACGGAATCCTTCACTGTGTCCCGCGGCTCGCCTGCACGCGGCGCTGCGATCACAGTCGGCGTTGGTGTCGCTTGCGTACCGGTCGGCACTGTTGCCGTGCTCGGCTTCGCCGCATCGGCGGTGCTTTCGCTCGCTTTAGCGTCGGCGCGTCCGCATGCGACGGCGACGCCAACGATTGTCAGGAGGACTGCAGCGCGAAGGAGGCGAACGTCGAAGTGCATGAGCGGGGCAGGAGTTGTGACGGGGACGGCTGGCAACCGAATAAGTTAGCGCCACGTTCAACGTACGGTTATTCCTCTCGGTAAACTGACACTTTAGAGGGCGTCCGGGCGTAGGATTCTCGGAGGATAACAACGGATAAACTGCAATTTTCGTGGGATAAGAACAGATAGGAACTGATTTACAGGGATACTGCAACAAACCGCAAACAATTTTGTAGTTTGCTGTATCCATTTGAATCAGTTCCTATCAGTTGCTATCCCACGAAAATTGCGGTTTTATCCGTTGTTATCCGCAGTGTATCCGTTGTTATCCCCGGCAAGCGGTCCGACGTCGTCCCCGCTATTTTGATATCGTGCAAACCTCGCGGCACCACACTGTAATGTTGCGGTCGAAGCGCCTGCTGACGGTCGCACTGCTCGTCGTCAGCGGCTGGGCCGGTAGCACGCGCAAACTGGACGCGCAGACGCCGTTGCCGGCGCCGACGGGGTATGTCAACGACTTTGCGAACGTCATCCAGCCCGACGCGAAAGCGCGCCTGGAAGATCTGGCTCGTCGGGTCAACGCCGCGACGCGCGGTGACATGGTTGTCGTCACGCTGCCCGACCTCGGCGGACGCCCCGTCTCCGAAGTGTCTCTACGTCTGGGGCGCGAGTGGAAGGTTGGTGACAATGCGGGCGTTGGCGACGCGGCGCGCAACGCGGGTGTCATCATCCTCATCGTCCCCAAGGAGAGCTCCGCCGACGGTAAAGGGTACTGCCGCATCGAAACAGGGCAGGGCGCCGAGGCCTTTATCACGGACGCCACGTCGGGCACCATCTGTCGCGAAGCTGTGCCGGAGTTCCGCGCCCGCGACTACAGCGGCGGCATTGAACTGGTGGCCGGCAACGTGGCCAACCGCTATGCCTCGGCATTTGGTGTGTCGCTGGATGGCGTACCCATTCGTGAGACTGCGCGCGCGCCGAGCAGAGAGGAAGGCCCATCGCCAGTGCTGATCCTGATTGTCATCATCGTCATCTTCATTGTGCTGAGC
>JAYSVL010000110.1:0-2508 GCA_043718595.1 Gemmatimonadaceae bacterium | reverse complement strand
GAACGTGATGTACGCGGCGCTGTGGGAGGCGTACCGCAAGGAGTTCCAGATGTCCAGCGGTGGCGCTGGCAGCGGCTTGTTCAAGAGCACTGACGGTGGCGAGACGTGGACCGAGATCACGCGCAACAAAGGACTGCCGTCCGGACTTGTGGGTCGTATTGGCGTCGCGCTCACCGCGGCGAACGCAAATCGGGTGTACGCGATCGTCGAGAACGATAACGGCGGGTTGTTCAGCAGTGACGATGCCGGCGCATCGTGGAAGCTGGTGAACGACAATCGCAGCATTCGTCAGCGTGCGTTCTACTACACACACGTGTTTGCCGACCAGAAGAATGCGGACGTCGTCTACATGCAGAACACGACGATGTTTCGCTCGACCGACGGTGGCAAAACAATGGCCGGCATCGACAATGGCACACACGGCGACTTCCACGATCTGTGGATTGACCCGGACGATCCGACGCATCTCGTCGTCGCCAACGATGGCGGCGGTGCCGTGACGAGCAACACCGGTCGTGCGTGGACGGCCCAGGATTTCCCAACCGAGCAGTTTTATCATGTGATTACGACGGCGGGCACGCCCTATCATCTGTGCGGATCGCAACAGGATAACAGCACACTCTGCATCCCGTTTAACTGGAACCTCGGCGGTGGTGGACGCGGCGGTCGCGGTGGCGGAGCGGCTGCCGATCCTACGGCGGGTGGCGTGGCCTTCTCGTACCCCGCCGGCGGCGGAGAACCGGGTTACATCGGTGCCGATCCGCGCGATCCCGACATGTTCTATTCAGGCACCAATAACGGTGGCTACCTCGACAAGTTCAATCGCCGCACAGGTCTCTCGCGCGAGGTCAATCCGTATCCGTGGTTCTACTCTGGCGAGCCGTCAAAGGACATCAAAGAGCGATGGCAGTGGACGTACCCGATCGTGTTCTCCAAGGTTGATCCGCGCATGCTGTTTGTCTCGTCGCAACGTTTGTGGCGCACGATGGACGGCGGTCGCACCTGGACCGCGCTCAGTGGTGATCTCACTCGGCACGCGCCAGAGACGCAGGAAAAATCTGGCGGCCCGATCACCGGTGATATGAACGGCCCAGAAGTGTACGGTGTGATTTTTTCTGTGGGGCCGAGCAAACGTGATGCGAACGTCATCTGGACCGGATCGGATGACGGACTCGTTCACGTGACGCGCGACGGCGGCAAGACGTGGGCGAATGTGACGCCAAAAGATATGCCAGACTTTGGTCGCGTGAGCCAGATCGATGCCTCGGCGTTCAGTGCCGGAGCCGCATACATTTCGGTGCGCAAACCGCTGCTCAACGATCGGTCGCCGTACATTTTCAAAACGACCGACTACGGCCAAACGTGGACGAAGATTGTCAGCGGCTTGGGCAACGACGAGTACGTACATGCCGTGCGTGAAGATCCGGCGCGCAAAGGCTTGCTGTACGCCGCCACGCAGCATGGGGTGCGCATTTCGTACGACGACGGTGCATTGTGGCAGAAGTTGTCGCTCAATATGCCGAGTACACCGATCGCCGACTTGATTGTTGAAGGCAACGAACTCGCGATCGCCACGCATGGTCGCGGCTTCTGGGTGCTGGATAACATTCAGCCACTTCGTCAATTGACGCCGACAGTGATGGCCGCTGAGACGCATCTGTTCGCGCCTCCGGTCGCGGTTCGTTCCGGACCGGCGGTGACGTTTGCGTACACCTTCAAGAACGTGCCGAAGCGGGCCACGCTGCAGATCGTTGATTCGGTTGGTGGCGTGATGCGCACGTTTGAAGTGGACACCACGCGCGGTGACAGCGCATCGCGCGCGGCGGCGGCTGCGGCCGGTGGCGGTCGTCGCGGCGGTGGCCCTATTCCGTTACCCGCAGCGAAGGGGATGAACCGGTTGCAGTGGGATTTGCGCACACAGCCGATTGAAAGTTTCCCGGGCATGATTCTCTGGGGTGCCGGCACCAACGGTCCGGCGGTGCCGCCGGGCAAGTACACGATTCGATTGGTGGCTGATGGACAAACCTTCAACGCGCCGCTAACTGTCGCGCGCAACCCGCTGTTACCGGACGTAACCAACGCCGATCTGCACAAGCAGTATCAGTTTGGGCGCAAGGTGCGCGACAAGTCGACGGAAGCCAACAACGCGGTGATCGCGATTCGTCGCGTGAAAGCACAACTGGCGCAGCGACTCACCAAAGCGGCCGACGACATGCCGCTCAAGACCACCGGCGAAACACTGAAAACGAACGCGTCAGCGGTTGAAGAAACGGTATACCAGGTGCGCAATCAGAGCGGACAGGACCCGCTCAACTTCCCGATTCGCGTCAACAATCGTCTCGCCAACTTGTTGTCCATGTCGGAACGCGGCGACGGCGCGCCGACCAACAGCCTGCCCGAAATTTTCAGCATCCTCACAACGGAGCTGAAAGGCTACACCGACAAGCTCGACATCGTGTGGAAGAACGACCTCGCAGCCGTGAACAAAGAGCTGGCGCGCCTCAAACT
>JAYSVL010000109.1:0-7323 GCA_043718595.1 Gemmatimonadaceae bacterium | reverse complement strand
TCTGAAGTCGTAGCGAACGCTATGGATGCTGCACTGTGTAGCAATCCTCATCTCCCAGTCTGGCCGTTCCACGCGACACGGCTCGATGTTTGAACGCTGTTCTCCGCGTCACCGCGGCTCCGCGTGATCCCGCAGTTCTCCGTGTTCGCCGTACAGTGCTCCGCATCTCCGCCTCACAGTTGAAATATGATTTTCCCCGCGTCTCCCGACTTAATCAGGTGCATCGCCTCATCCGCCGCTTCCAACGGCAGACGGTGCGTGATTACCGGCGTTGGATCAAACTCACCCGCGCGCAAGAATCGCGTCATCTGGTGCCAGGTGTCATACATGCGTCGTCCGACAACACCATAGATCGTCAACCCTTTGAAAATGATCTCTTTCGCAAAGTCGACATCGATGGTGCAGGACGGAATACCCAGCATGTTGACGCGGCCGGCCGGTCGCGCTAACGCGAACGCCTGATGCACCGCACTCGGCACGCCCGACATTTCGAGCACCACGTCGGCGCCGAGTCCGTCAGATGCAGCGTGCACTGCTGCCGCGGCGTCTTCCGGTCGCACCGCCGAGTGCGCCCCCATCGTTCGGGCAAGTTCGAGACGTCGCGGATTGACGTCGGTAGCGATGATGTGGGAGGCACCGGCCGCCTTACAAATGCCAACAGCGAACGCCCCAATGGGACCGCACCCCGTGATCAGCACGATGGCGCCGGGAATTGTTGCCGTGAGCGCGGTGTGAAATGCGTTCCCCATCGGATCGTGAATCCCGCCAATGTCATAGCTGATCGCATCGTCGAGATGCCAGACGTTGGTGGCCGGCATGGCGATGAAGTCCGCAAAGCAACCGTCGCGATCGACGCCAATGATGCGCGTGGCCGGGTCGACGTGTGCGTTGCCAGTGCGACTGAACAGCGATCGCTCGTCGACAATGTGTCCTTCGGCCGTCACGCGATCACCAATCTTCACCGTTTCGACGAGACTGCCGACGGCGACAACGTCACCAGCGAACTCGTGACCGACAACAAACGGCGGCTTGCATCGACCGGCGGCCCACGCGTCCCATTCGTAAATGTGGACGTCGGTACCGCAGACGCCGGCACTGCGCACACGAATCAGCACTTCATCGTCGCGCATGCGCGGTTCGGGCACTTCGGTAAGCGTAAATCCTCGTTCCGCCGACTGTTTAACCAGCGCTCGCACTCGGGCTCCGTGGGGGATGTGTCAGCAGCGACGATCGCCGTGCCAGGGAAAACTAGCTGCTCGTACGACGCGCTTCCTCGAGTTTCGGCACCGGATGCGTGCGGGTGCCCGTTACGTGTGACAACGTTCCGTCGTCGAAACGATGATAAATCGCGCGCGTTCTTTATACGCGCTATTGCGCGGAGGAATTATCCACGCGTATATTCGCTACACCACAACGACTTGCGCGTGATGTCCACATCCTCGAAATCGAGGCGCGCTGTCCTTACTGGAAACGCGTGGCAAAACCACGACGACTGTTCCACCGTAGTAACGGCGCTGTTTGTTCGGCGCCCCGTGCAGCGGCCGACGAATTTCCATCGGCTGCCCAGCTTTCGTCGTCGCCGCGCGCGACGGCCTGCTCCGCTGTCGCCGCCGTGACGCGTGAGTCGTGCATCCCTGGTTCGAGTGTTTCAGAACCCCGCGGCGTTCATCGCCGGATGCGCAGTGTCCCTCCCAATGTCTTCACGTTGTTCGCGTCACGTGACACTCACGTGCGCCACCGCCAGCCCGACGCGCGCCTCGCGCGGGCCAACACCTTCGCGTGTCTCTCTGAGGCCGCGTAGCGCGTGACGATGTAGCGCTTCGACGCTGCATCGTTCGCGGCTCACCTTTCCACCGGGGGAAAGGGAGCACCACAACCTCCTCACGAGGAGAGTAGGATCATGGCTCCAGCCAAGAAAGCCGCGAAGAAAGCGGCGAAGAAGGGTGGCCGCAAGGCTGCAAAGAAGGGCGGCCGTAAGGCTGCAAAGAAGGCCGTGAAGAAGGGCGCAAAGAAGGGCGCGCGCAAGGTCGCGAAGAAGGCCGCCAAGAAGGGTGGTCGCAAGGCTGCCAAGAAGGCTGCAAAGAAGGGCGGCCGCAAGGCTGCAAAGAAGGCCACCAAGAAGGCCGCAAAGCGCAAGACCGCCAAGCGTGCCAAGAAGGCTGCCGCCCCAGCTCCAATGGCCGCGTAACTCATCGGTCAGCGCAGTCTGCAGTCCGTACAAACGCGAAGGCGCCGGCATGTCTGCCGGCGCCTTTCACGTGCCCCACCGCAACGCCCTACGCCGCGCTGACCAGCGCCCGAGCGACGACTGGTTCTTCCCCGTCGTCGGGAACGGGTCCCCACACAAACGCGGACAAACGCGGCAGCGATGCTGGGGATCCACCGTCGGATATCACAATCCCGATCGGTTCCCGCTCTTCGAATTTTTTGTAGTGGCGGATCATCCGTGTGCCTTGAATACGATTCTCAGGAGTGTCACAGCTTAGACCTGCGATGGTCAACCGATGTCCGTAATGGCATATACTGTGCCAAAAACTCGCAGCAATGTAAAATGTTTATTCGCATATGCTTACAAGAAACCGTCGACCAGTAACTGATCGACGGTTTCAAAAGGACACATCACAGATGCATCAGCTCGTGTCCATAGGACACATGGCTACGCGACCGCCATCTCCTTGCGCGCCATAAACGTGTCACGGCGTCCAACGCTGCGTTCGACCGAGATCGTCCAACCGCTGTAGCGCGTCCGCAACTCGTCCAGCGGAACCGCGTCGGCGGCCGCCGCAATTGTTTCGACCAGGTGCACGCCACCGTCCGCCGTAGCGCTCTGCAACACTTCAATCACCCGCGCGCGATCCTGCGACGACAGGCCGGCAAACGCCGACGGCGAGCAGATCACCGCGTGCAACTGTACGTCGGGTGCCCACGCCACCAGATCGGCGCAGTAGCTCCGCACGCGCTGGGTGAGGCCTGCGGCTTCTGCCGCACGCACGACACGCAGGACGGCGTCTTCAGCGGGTTCCACGGCCGTTACCGCGCACCCTCGTGCTGCCAGATAAAGAGCGGGCCCTTCACGTTCGGCCCCCGCCACGAGCACATGTCGGTCGGACGAGTCTTTGAGGGCCCGCACCAACGCCCCGTCCGGCTCCAGCCCCCAATGTTCCGGGCGACGATACTGCTCGAGCATTTTCAGTCGCCGCCGCTTCCACGTGGCATACGTTGGCAACCGCAGCCGTCGTGCGATGATGCGGTCAACCTCCTGCCAGACAACGATTTCCGTCAATGTCGTCTGCGCTTCACCGCAGAGGACCGCGACCGCCTCGTCACCGATCTTGAGTAGTGCGCTCCGCGACACCGAGTCCTTGTAGTCCTCGATTTCGCGCTCAACGTGCTGCTCGTACTCGTACTTGAGTGATCGGGGCGAATTGAAGAGCTACGCTCCATGTGGAAGAATGTGGACAAAGTATTCATGGAACGCCGGACCGCAAGCGGGAACTAGATTTTTCCACATGCCAGAATTGCCTGAAGTGGAGCTCGCTGCCCGCCGATTGCGCGAGGCCATTGTCGATCAGTCCATCGTGTCCGCGGAGGCATTGCACACAGCCACCGCACGGTCGCTGACCCAGGCCGCCTGTCGCGCGCTGGTCGGCCGTCGGGTGCAGGCGGTCGAGCGCCGGGCGAAGGTACAACTCGTCCACCTCGACGACGGGAGTGTACTCGCGGTGCACCTGCGCATGACCGGCGACTGGCACATCACCGTCGCCGCCGCTCCGCCACCTGCGTACGAACGCGCGCGTTTCGCATTCGATAACGGCGTGCGGGTGTCGTTCATCGATCGTCGCGCGTTGGGTGTGTTGTCACGACACGCACCCGGCACACTGCGCTTGCCAGCGTACGGCGTCGAACCGCTGAGCGACGCTTTCACGGTGGCGGCGTTGCACGCGGCGTTGGCGTCACGACGTGGACCGATCAAGCCCGCGCTCCTGGATCAGCGTGTCGTCGCCGGACTCGGCAACATCTATGCAGCGGAAGCATTGTGGGTGGCGCGCATTCGTCCGGATGCACCGGCGAATCGCATCGCCCGGATTCGCGTTGAACGGCTGCGTGACGCGATTGTCGACGTACTCGAACACGCGCCGAGCACGCGATACTATGGCAGACTTGCCGTCGCAGCGGAGAACACGGAGGACGGACCGTGGCGTGTGTACGGTCGTGAAGGCGAGCCGTGTGCGCGCTGCGCGTCACGAATTGGTCGTGTCGTGCAGAGTGGACGCAGCACGTTTTTCTGTCGCCGATGTCAGCGCTGACCTGCTTTCGGGATACGAGCAGAAACCACGGCGATAGCAACAGATAAACTGCAATTTTCGTGGGATATGAACAGATAGCAACTGATCTACAGGGATACAGCAAACTACAAAGACTTGAATTGGAAATGATTTACATGGAGACAGCACAACTACAAAAAGAAGTTGTTGTGGTTGGTTGCAGTATCCCTGTAAATCAGTTCTTTATCAGTTGCTATCCCACGAAAATTGTAGTTTATCCGCTGTTATCAATCTTCTTCAGTTGTTATCATCTCAGTTTTCGACGCGATGCTGCCTCGTCAAACACGGCAAGTGTGGCGGCCGCCGTCGCGGTCCATGTAAACCGCTGCGCCTGTACCGCACCGGCCGCCGTCAGCGCATCGCGAAGCGCACCGTCGTGGAGCACGCGCCTGAGCTGCGCGACAAGTGCGTCGGCATCGTCCCACGGAAAGCGCAGCGCCGCATCGCCAACCACTTCCGGCAGCGAACTCGCATCGGCACACACCACGCGACCACCGGCAGCCATCGCTTCGAGTGCGGGCAACCCAAACCCCTCATACCGCGAGGGAAATACCAACGCTGTTGCATCCCGATACAACACGTTCAGCTCGGCGTCGTCAACAAATCCGACATGATGCAACCACGGAAATGACACGCGCTTCCGACTCGGTCCGCATTGTACCAGTGGAATGTGATCACCCTGTGCGTGCAGCAACGTCATCGCGCGATAGAGTACGGCGAGGTTCTTCCGCGCGTCGTGCGCACCAACCGTAAGAAAGAATGGTCCGTCAATCCCTTCGCGCACGAGTGATGGGGCAACAGGCGCTGCAGCAAGGGCTTGGCCGTCGACGGCGTCGGTGGCCAGCAGCGTCACGCGTATTCGCGCTGGATCGACGGGAAGCAACCGACGAATCTCGCTCGCCGTGAATTCGGAGATCGCGATGATACGTTCAGCGCGTTGTACCGTGCGTGTGTAGCGATGCCGATGCGTGCGTCGTTTCAGCACCTTCCACCAGCGATGATCGAGTTGCAGCATCGGCGCGATGTCGAGCACCGTGGGCACCATCGGCGCGCGTCTGGCCGGCACGGTGATCCAATTCCATGGATACCATATCACATCCGCGGTACTCTCGGGCAGTGCGCTCAGCGCATCAATGTGGCACCGCTCCGCCAGCGTGGGTGCAATGTCCGCCACGTGCGATCGGACCGCCTGTTCGGTAGTGTCCCCACCAACGTATAGTGTGAGTTGCAACTCCGGGTGCAGCAGCGGCATGTGCTGCAGCAGACGGCGCACATAACGACCAATGCCGCGTCGCTCCTGGAGCAGGCGTCCCGCCTCAATGCCGACATGGAAAGAGCGGCCGTTAGGCACGGTTTCGCATTGCGCTAGTCAACGGCCTCGAGCAGCACACCTTTGAGATAGCCCGTCTCTGGTACCGTGAGCAGTTCTGGGTGATCGAGCGATTGTCCGGTCACCGCGCGAACAACCAGCTGTCGCTGACTGTCGGCCGCGGCGTCTCGCAGCACGTGCAGAAACATTTCGCGCGAGACGTGAAACGAACAACTGGCAGAAAACAGCAAGCCACCCGGAGCCAGCAAACGCATCGCCTGCAGGTTGATGTCCTTGTAGCCACGGAGCGCGCCGTCGAGCGCGCCTTTGTTCTTGGCGAACGCTGGTGGATCGACCACAATCGTGTCGAAGCGTCGCCCCGCGCGGTCCCATTCGCGAAGCACGTCAAACGCGTCACCTTCCACCACATCAATGTTGGTGCGCTGATTGAGCGCCACATGTGCTTCCACGCGCGCGAGCGCCGGTCGCGACGAATCGAGCGCGGTGACGTGTGTCGCGCGTTGCGCCATGTGCAGCGCGAACGATCCGTGGTAGGCGAAACAGTCGAGGGCGTTACCTCGGGCTTGTGCGCCGATCAACGCGCGATTCTCTCGCTGATCGAGAAACGCGCCGGTCTTTTGGCCGTCCCACGGCGCCGCCAAAAAACGAACGCCATACTCGTGCACCTCCACGGTACGCGGCACCGTGCCGAACACTTCGTGCACCTCGCGCGTGAGTCCCTCGCGTGCGCGCGCGGCAGGGTCGTTGCGCGCCAGTATGCCCGTCGCACCCGTTAGGGCGCGAAGTGCGTCGACGATGTCCGCCGTCCACGCATCGGCACCCGCAGAGAGAATCTGCACCACGAGCACATCGTTGTATCGGTCGACTACCACCGACGGCAGCAGATCACCTTCGCCGTGCACCAAGCGATACGTGTTCGAGTGTTGCTGCAGTGGCGCTCGACGGGCAATCGCGGCGGCGAGTCGATCATACCACCACGCCGCGTCAGGCACTCGTGACGGATTGCCTTCGATATGCCGAAGAGAAATCTCAGACTGCGGGCTCCAGAGCGCCCAGCCTAACGGTTCACCACGCGCCGATTCGACGCGCACGATGCCGGCGTCGACACTCGGGCGATCGACAACATCGCTACGAAAGATCCACGGATGTCCGCCCTTGAGCCGTTTGGTGCCCTTCGGCGAAATCGTGGCAACGACGTTGTGCGCGCAGGCGTGCCGCGAATACGCGACAGTCATTTGGGGGCCGAGTTCTTCGCCCCGGGTTTCGACGATGTCGCTTTCGCGCGCTGAGCCTTGGCGATTTTTGCGGCACGCCGCATCGCCGCAACGGCCAACTCGTGTTCGGCGCCCGTGGTGCGGAACTCGTGATGACCGTCGGGGCCAGCAACAAAGTACAGATACGGCACATTGGCTGGCGCGAGCGCTGCAGCAATCGAGGCCTCGCCGGGCGACGCAATTGGACCCGGAGGGAGCCCTTTATTGCGATAGGTGTTGTACTTGGAGTCGACTTCAAGATCACGATAGAGCACGCGCTCGACGTGCGCCGGCAATGCGTACTGCACGGTCGGATCGGCTTGCAACAACATGCCTTTCTTCACGCGATTCCAGTACACTGCAGCGATGATCGGCCGTTCCTCGGCTTTCCGCGCCTCTTTCTCGACGATCGACG
>JAYSVL010000108.1:0-24725 GCA_043718595.1 Gemmatimonadaceae bacterium | reverse complement strand
CAAACGGATACGTGCCGTGATCGATATCAAGCAATGAACCCTGTGCGCCTTCCAGCAACACTGCAGCACCGCTCTTGATCGCGCGATACACACAAAGGCCAACGTCCTCGGCAATGGCGAGGAGGCGTGGTGCCAGCAGCGCGAGGCCATGCATTGTCTCGTCTACTGACGCGCGTTCGCTGCTACCGGATCGTTCCAGTTGTGCATTCGCTCGCTCAACGCCCGCCGAAACCAGTTCGCGCAGCCCGTCCACATGTCGCAGATCAAGCACGCGCACGCCACGACGCGCCACCTTGTCTTCATACGCTGGCCCAATGCCGCGCCCGGTTGTCCCGATCGCTTTGCTCGACGCGCTCGCGCGATCCACCAGCTTGTGGTACGGCATGACGAGATGCGCACGCTCGCTCACATACAGTCGCCCTTCCACATCAACACCGTCGGCAACCAGTTTATCGATCTCGATGAAAAGCGTTTCCGGGTCCATCACCACGCCGTTGCCAATCGCGCAACGCACACCTGGATGCAGAATGCCGCTCGGAATCTGGTGCAGCACGCGCGACTTCTCGCCGATGTGCACCGTGTGACCGGCGTTCGCGCCGCCCTGGTAGCGCACCACCCAGTCGGCTTGCTCGGCCAGCACATCGACCAGCTTGCCCTTCCCCTCGTCGCCCCACTGCGCGCCAACCACCACCACCGTGCGCGTCGTCGAATCGAACATATGGGTCTCGTCCTGGCGGCCGCGTCACGGTCCCAGCCATCGCCGTCGCGGCGTTGGCCGGTGCATCGTCGGCGAGCCCCGGAGTTGGGGGCGCAGACGTGGTCCGCACACAAAAAAACGCCCCGCGGTCAGACCGGCGGGGCGTTGCTACAATCTATTTGACGAACAAACGGAATCAACCGTCCTCGTCAGCCAACACGTTACAACTATACGAGAGCGGCGATCAAGATCCACGTCGCCACAACAACGCCCAAGCCACACTTCACGGCGGCGGCCACGGCGCGACCAATCAGCGCGCCGGTTGCCACCCGTGTTGGATTCGCGCGCCGATCTCGGTGTACCGACCACTCAGCCACGAACGCACCAGCAAATGCGCCAACGAAAGCGCCGACGAGCGATCCAACAACGGGAACCGGCACGCCGACAACGGCTCCAACCAGGCCACCAACGATTGCGCCCCAACCAGCGCGTCTCGACCCGCCATACTTGCGTGTGTAGCGCCCCGAAATGGTGTACTCAAGCACTTCCGCCGTCACCACGATCAGCGCCGCACCGACAAGCGTCCAAAGGCCGATGCCACCACCGGGCAGCAGCACCCAGTAGAGCAACGCCGCGCCCAGCATCACCCATAGTCCGGGAAAACCCAGCGGCACGAGCAGCAATCCGCCGAGCAGTCCGGCGGCAAGGAGCAGCACAGCGACCGTATGCGATGACGTAGCGAGACTATTCATGCGAATCCCTACGGCACAACGCGTCGACCGGATTCGGCACCGCGGGGGTTACGCGTGCAGCACGCCGTTCGCGATCAGCGTCGACCGCACCATCGCCGACTCCGTGTCGTCGGTCGCCAGCAGTGGTCCGCGCGGCACGGTGCCATGCAACCCCACCATCGTCATCGCCGTCTTGATGCCCGCCGGCCCAAACGCGCCAGCGATCTCAAGCGCTAGGGGCTTTACTCGCTCTTGCATCGCGTGCGCAGCGTCATGCGCACCCGCTCGCACCGCGTCCACCATCGCGCGTGCGAGTGGCCCAGCATACAGCGCGACCGCGAGTATCGCACCCGCGGCGCCTGACTCGAGCGCCGTCACTGTCGTACCACCGCTGCCGGTCAGCACACGAAACGAATCACGCTGCGCCTGCAGGTACTCAAGCAACACCGGCACGTTGCCAGCGCTGTCCTTCATCCCAATCACGTTCTCATGTCGCGCCATCTCGTGCACAAACTCTGGTGACAGCACGACGTGCGCATACACCGGAATGTTGTACAGCATCACCGGAAGCGGACTCGCGTCAGCCACGGCGCGAAAGTGCGCCAGCAACGCCGGCTGCGTCATACGTTTCAGGTAGTAGTGCGGCGACACGATCAGCGCCGCATCCGCTCCAATCGCCTTGGCGTCACGCGCGCGAGCAATCGTCTGTCTCGTGCTTTCGCTGCCAATCCCGGCCAGGAGCCACTTGGTACTCGGCACATGCTCGCGCGCCCAGCCAAGCAGTTGCCGACGATCGCCATCATCAAGCAATGCGGACTCACCGCTCGAACCCGCGACTAGCACGCCATCCATCCCACACGCGAGATGCGCGTCTATATTGGCGACAAATGCAGCACGGTCAAGGTCGCCGTGCGCATCGAACGTCGAGATGGCGGGCACCATGAGGCCGCCGAGCGTTGAAGTAGGCATTTGTCAAATCTACCGCGCCCGCATCATCTCGCCCATCGTGAGGGTCGGCGGCAAGGCGTACGTTCGACGAGCCACGCTGTTGCCGACGCGGCTTACCCGCCGAACAAGCTCTCGAATCCGCTGCCAAACTCGGAGTCGTTGCCAAGTGGACTCGGACTCGTGACGCTCTGGTGTCCGGACGGCGTTGTCGCCAATGGTGGCATCCTCGTGCCCGTGCCGAGTGGGTTGGCTCCGAGTTCGGGCTCGGTCTTTGCTGTAACCGATGCCTTCGGTGTGCTCGGATGGATGCTACGGTGACTGCCGGTCGCCTTGCGGGCCACCGTGGCAATAACAGCTAGCGGCGTCTTGCGCCCTTTCATCATTTTGAACTGCAACTCAAAATCAGACGGTCGCGTTGATGCGGCGAGCGCCACTTCGAACGTCACCTGACCGCTGTGCACTAACTCGGTGAGATGCTGGTCGAACGTTTGCATGCCATACTGCGCACCGTCGGCGATGTAGTCGTGAATCTCTCCAATGCGCTTGTCGATAATCAGGTCGCGAATAGTTGGCGTCACCACCATCACTTCGGCCGCGACGGCGCGCCCGTGACCGCTCGCCCGTGGCAGCAACCGTTGCGACACCACCGCATGCAGCGACTCGGCGAGGCGCATCTGCACCACCGCCTGCTCTTCCGGTGGAAACATCGCGCAGATACGCATGATGGTACTACACGCGTCGGGCGTGTGGAGTGTCGACACAAGCAAGTGCCCCGTTTCGGCGGCCTTCATCGCCGTGTCAATCGTTTCGGCATCTCGCATTTCGCCAATCATGATCACGTCCGGATCCTGACGCAACGCTGCGCGCAGACCGTTCTTGAAACTGTCGGTGTCCAGTCCAACTTCACGTTGGGTGATCGAACTCTTGAGATCGGCGTGAATGAACTCGATCGGGTTCTCAAGCGTCAGGATGTGCTTCTCCGTGCTCGCATTAATGGCATTGACGAACGCAGCCATTGTGCTCGACTTGCCTGAGCCGGTCACACCGGTCACCAGCACCATCCCCCGCTCCGTACGCGCGACGCTGTTCAGCACCTTCGGCAATTTGAGCGAGTCGAACGTTGGCACTTGCTCAGGAATCACGCGCATCACAATGGAATGCGACGACCGCTGTCGCATAATGTTTACGCGAAAACGACCGATGCCAGGTGCCGCCCACGAGCAGTCGTAGTCACGCAACGTGTCGATCGCCGCACGATCACGTTCATCCGTCATGAAGTGCAACGCGATCGACCGCGTCTGGTCCGCCGTCAGCGCCTGTTTCGTGAGCTGTGCCAACCGCCCGTCAACGCGCGCACGCACCACGTCACCAGCCTTGATGTGCACATCCGACGCACCACGCTCCACTGCCGCCCTGATAATCCGTTCAATCGCCACGATGAAGTTCCGTCCAGGGACTTCAGCCGGCGTGATGCTCAGTAGCCGGCGTCGAAGTCCACAACGTTGCGTAGCGGTTCGCCCGCCACCCACCGTCGCCAATTGTCCTGAAAGAGGCCGAGTGCTCGCTCCCATCGCCTGGGAGTAACGCCCGACACATGCGGAGTGACCAGAACGCCCGGGTGTTGCCAGAATGGACTCGTGGTTGGCAGCGGTTCGACGTTAAACACGTCCAACACGGCCCCACGCAGCCCACCGCTGTCCAACGCCTCAAGCAGCGCGCGATCGTCAACCAGACCACCTCGTGCTACGTTGACGACGATTGCGCCCGCCGGGAGCAACGCCAATCGTGTGGCGTTGAGCAGTGCCTCGGTGGACGACGTCAGCGGAGCGGCCACCACCACGATGTCGGCGCCAGGCAACTCGTCCTCAAGCCGGTCCGGCGACACCACACGCTGGCAGCCCGCCGGAATGCCCAATTCGGGCCTGCGACGAATGCCGACGCACGCGCAGCCCAGCGCGGAAAACCGGACCGCCACCGCGCTGCCGATGCCGCCAGCGCCCACGACCAGCACGCGACACTGATCGATCTCGCGCATCGGCCGCGCCGCATTCGTAAACGGTGTCTGATCCCATCGCGACGCCGCCTGTTGACGAACGGCGTAGTCCAACCCACGAACAAAGTGCAACACCCCGGCCAGCACTGTGTCGGCGATGCCCTCGGCGTAAACGGCCGCGCTGTTCGTCATGCGTATACCCGACGCACGCAACGCTGGCGTGAGTGCACCGGTCACACCCGCAGCGGCGCTATGCACCCAGCGCAAAGATGGCGCCACATCGAGGATCGCCGGTGACACCCCAACGCCGAAGTACACCTCGGCCGTCGTGACCGCCGCGAGCGTCTCGTCACTGGGCTGATTCGTGCCCTCGCCCTTCGACAGCGACGCGGATTCGACGATCACAACATCCCAGTCCGCTGGTGCAGCGACGCGCAATTGCTCCGCACCCCACGCCGGCAGACGCATGTGCGGCGTGGTGCTCATCAAATCGACCACCAAACGGCGCAGGGTCACACTGCCTTGGTTGCAGACGTCGGCGCACGCAACGCATCAAGTCCCATACGTTCACGCACATCGCGCATCGTCTCTCGCGCAATTGTGCTCGCCGCGCGCGCTCCATCGGCGAGCGCGTCCAACACACGTGACGGCGTTTCATCGAGTTCCGCCGCTCGTTGCCGAATCGGCGTCAACTCCCGCACCATGCCGTCGAGCAACACCTTCTTGCAGTCCATGCACCCCCAACCAGCTGTCGAGCACTGTTGCGCGACATGCTCCACTGTTGCAGGCGGACTGAACGCCTTGTGCAGTTGATAGATGTTGCAGACCTCTGGGCGCCCCGGATCGGTACGACGCACGCGTTGCGGGTCCGTCATCGCCGGCCGCAACTTCGCCCAGATTTCGTCATCGCTTTCCATCAGCCCGATAGTGTTGCCAAGCGACTTGGACATCTTGGACTGACCATCGAGACCCATGATCCGGCGCGCTGGCGTCAGTAGCGCCGCAGGTTCCGGAAAGTATCCGGCGCCAAAGCGGATATTCCACTTACGCGCCGTGTCTCGGGCGAGCTCCAGATGTTGCACTTGATCTTCGCCCACCGGCACCAGGTCAGCACGATATAACAGAATGTCCGCCGCCTGCAGCACGGGATACATCAACATCCCAGCCGGAATGCTCTCCGCCTTTGCCGCCTTCTCCTTGTACTGCGTCTGTCGCTCGAGGTCGCCGAGCGGTGCCAAAGTCGTGAACACCCAGGCCAGTTCCGTGTGCTCGGGTACTTCGCTCTGCTGGAACAGTGTTGCGTGGGCCGGATCTATCCCCGCAGAAAGCAGCGAGCGCGCCATCTCCCAGCGACGCTGACGGAGGACCGCCGGGTCATAGTGGCCGGTGATCGCGTGATAGTCCACGACGCAGAAAATCGATCCGGGATGCGTGTATTGCAGCGCAACCCAGTTCTTGACGGCACCGAGATAGTTTCCAATGTGCAGTTCGCCCGAAGGCTGGATGCCGCTAAAGATGCGTGACATCCCTCAAACGTATCCGGCACCGAATCCCCGAGCAACGCAAGCATGACATCGAGTGATCACCAGGACGGTCAGCGACGCGACCATGCGCATTGGCGCGCCGCCGCCATCGCCGCGGCCGCGATCGCCGCCGAATTCATCGCCGAGCGCGCGCACACGCGCCACGATCTCACGTGGGAGGAGAAGTCCGCGACGGATTTTGTCAGCGCCGTAGACCTCGGTGCCGAAGAGCGCATAACCGCGTTGCTCACCGAGCGTATCCCTGAACTTCGCGTTGTTGGTGAAGAGTTTGACCCAACGGGCGACACGGCCGCAGGACTTGTCGCCATCGTCGACCCGTTGGACGGCACGACAAACTTTCTGCACGGCTATCCGTCATACGGCGTGTCGATTTGTATCGCCGTCGATGGCGCGCCACAGGTGGGCGTAGTGCATGACGTCGCGCGCGGTGGTGTGTACGTCGCGACGCTTGGCGGTGGCGCATTTTGCGATGATAAACCCATCCGCGTGTCCACCATTCACACACCAACGCGCGCGCTCATCGGGACTGGTTTTCCCTTCAAGAGTCATCTCGAGGCCGACCAGTACGCGGCCCAATTGCGCGCACTGATGCCGCTGGTGGCCGGCATGCGTCGTGCCGGTGCTGCTGCACTCGACCTATGCGATGTCGCCCGCGGGCGCTTTGAGGCATTCTGGGAACTTCGGCTGGCGCCGTGGGACATGGCGGCAGGCATCTTACTCGTGCGTGAAGCAGGCGGACGCGCGACATTGCTCGACGGGACGGACGTAGCGCCAGCGCACGGACCCGTCGTGGCAAGCAACGGCGTTCTTCATCAGTGGCTGCTCGACACGCTGGCCAGCGCAGCGCCGACCGCTTAGCATCACCGTTCACCATTCACCGTCCTCTCGTATGTCGCTGGTCGAGTGCGTTCCGAATTTCTCTGAAGGTCGCGATCCCGCAGTCATCGCGGCGATTCGCGAGGCGATCGCGTCAACGCCGGGCGCGCATGTGCTCGATGTGTCGAGCGACGTGTCGCATCATCGCACGGTGCTCACGTTCGTCGCCACGCTCGACGCCGCGGTGCCCGCAGCATTTGCCGCGATGCGCGTCGCCCGAGATCACATTGACCTCACGAAACACTCGGGTGCACACCCGCGACTCGGCGCTACCGACGTCGTGCCCTTTATTCCGCTCGACGGCGCGACGATGGACGATTGCATCGCCCTGGCGCGCGAACTTGGTGAGCGCGTGGCGCGCGAGCTGGAAATCCCCGTCTATCTCTACGAACGCGCCGCCACTCGACCCGATCGCGAGAATCTTGCCGACGTGCGACGTGGCGAGTTTGAAGGTCTGCGTGACGACATCATAGTAAATCCCGCGCGTCATCCAGACTTTGGTCCGCCGATGGTGCACCCAACCGCCGGCGCCACCGTCATCGGTGCGCGTCCATTCCTGGTCGCCTACAACGTCTACCTCGGCGACGCAAAGAATCTCCCCGTCGCCAAAGAAGTCGCCAAGGCCCTGCGCGGTTCGTCCGGTGGCTTACGGTATGTGAAAGGGCTCGGACTCGAAGTCGATGGTCAGGCGCAGGTGTCGATGAACCTCGTCGACACTGAGAAGACTCCACTGCATCGCGCCTTTGAGATGGTGAAGTCCGAAGCGGCGGCGCACGGCGTGGTGCCAACGTGGAGTGAGATTGTTGGACTCGTGCCCGAGCGCGTGCTGCTTGATGCAGGTGCACGACACGTGCAACTGCGCGGCTTCACAAAGGCAATGTTGCTTGAGAATACGGTGCGAGAGGTCGTCAGCGGCGGTGAAGCCCTCGATACGTTTGTGTCACGTGTTGCGTCGCCAGATCCAACACCCGGCGGTGGCTCGGTCGCGGCGCACGCTGGTGCACTCGCCGCAGCCCTCGCACAAATGGTTGCCGGTCTCACGATTGGCAAGAAGAAGTACGCGGCTGTCGACGCGGAGATGAAAGCGCTGGCGCTCAAAGCCAGTGCATTGCGCCGACAACTGTCAGCATTGGTGCAACGCGACGCGGACGCCTACGAGCGCGTGCGTGCGGCGTACACGATGCCACGCGAGCCCGAGAGCGCAGTTGCCGCGCGCGACACCGCGATTCGCATGGCGCTACTGTTTGCCGCCGAAGTGCCGCTCGAATCGGCGCGAGCATCAGCCGACGTGGCGGAGCTTGCGGCCGCCGCCGCTGAACGTGGAAACACGAACGCCGTCAGCGATGCAACCGTCGCCGCGCTTCTGGCGGAGACCGCGTGCAAGGGCGCCGCACTCAATGTGCGCATCAACGTGCACACGCTTGATGCGGAGGGTGCCGCAGCAGGTGCGCTCTTGCTCGCTGATGCGCGAACGCTGGTACAGGCAGCGAGTGCAAGCGCGCGACGCGCAGAGGCTGCGGCGGAGCTCGCGATGCGACCCGGGTGACGACGGGCGACGACCCGGGCCGGTGACCATGACGTCACCAGTGACGCGTTGCCGATTGGGACGACGAAGCGCGTCTACTTCTTCCGCACCAACACCGTCAGCGTGTCGCGCTTGACCGAGCTCATCGGCACATGGTCGCCGCCCGCAAACACCGCGATGATGCGATGTGCACCGGGCGTCAGAGAATCGAGCACATGCGCCGTCGCACCACTGCCCAGATGAAACACCACCGGCGGCTTGGGAAGCGGCAGCGAATCCGACGGCACGTCACCGTCGATCACCAGATGGTGATGTCCCTTGCCTGGCTCGCTGGTACCGGTCGCGGCGATGACGTCCACGCCAGCGGCGTCGAGCTTGACGGTGAACGGCTGCGAGACCGAATCGCCGTCCGCTGGAGAGCTGATCGTGACCCCTGCAGCGGTTGCGGGCGCCATGTCAGCGGCGGCGGCGAGGCTGTCGGTGGCCGGTGTTTTCTCAGCCGCGGCGCAGGCCGACAGCAGCGCGAGCGACGAGAGGAAGGCGAAGCAACTGCGCACGAGGGGTTCCGGGAAGAAGGGAGAGGATGGAGCACGTGTCCGCCGCAATCTAAGGCCATAACGTTCCGTTAAGGCCGGCGCAATCTTGGCCCACGTGCGCGAGCAGTGCGGTGACATCCGTGCGCGCAATGCCGTGCTGTCGTGCCCAGAAGTCGATGACGCGGGGATCGTCGGGGAGCAGGCCCCATAAGAAGGCCGACGCAGCCCGGTGTGCGTGTGCTTCGGTTCGGAGTGGCATGGACAACGACAGCGGAAATCCGCTGGGTTGTGCGCGCCACGCGGGTTCGTATACAAAGACGAGACGACGATTCGCCGACCGATACACGTGTCCAGCGAGCGTGCCGTGCAGGAGCACCGCGAGCACCGGGCGCGACGATCGCCTGAGGTGGCAATCAGACATCGCATGCCGATATCTGGGGTGCCGCCATCACGGTTTTGGGCGTCGGTGCGCTGGTTCCGCCACTCGGCGGGTCGCTGGAAGACTGGGCCAGCCGGTGACCGAGGAGTGCACCGCATCCGGGCGCGTCGCGTGCGCCACGATGCTAGCGAGTGCGATATCGCTCTTGCGCGATGGCTGACCTGGCGGCTGCAGTGCCGTCATACGGCCGTGCTGGGTAGTTGCTGACGACTCGTTGCTGGGCGCGATTGTAATCGCTAAACCCAAGGCATGTATCGCCTTAAGAGCCAGCCCGAGCTCTGCGCTCGACTTCCCCTTTTCGAACGCCGCGACCCAGAACCGACTAGCGCCGATGCGCTCGGCGAGCTGGGTTTGCGTGAGGCTGGCGGCGACGCGGGTCGCGCGCACCAGCGCGCCGACGGCCGCAGAATTGAGGAGCTGAGTCATGGAGGATGTTGATGTACATCAACATACATGCCTTGTTGTCGTACGTCAACATGATTGCGGTGTTGACGGACGGTAACATAGGCGGACGCATGGCACCTTCCAGATCACCTACGCGGAATACCGGGACACGGTGCTCGAGTACCTCGAGGATGCCGACCGTGCCGTGTTCGAGGGGCCGGATCGTTGCAACGAGTTGTGTCTGACGGCGGGCGCGTTCCTCAAGCGCCTGCTCGCCCTCCCGGAAACGGGCGGAGACGCGCCCGATGTCTGACCAGCGCCCAGATGCAGCGCTACATAGCGCTGGTTCGCTCCCTGAGTATCCGCGCCGCCGTAAAGGCACGCTCGCAGCTGGTGCGCACGCACGTCGAGCACAGCCAGCGCTGACAGCAGGTCTCAGCCGTCGCCCCCTCACCGCCCAATTCGCGCTTTTTCGCGTAGTTCGCGGCCCGCAGTTTCAGTATTCGCGGCAATTCGCGGCTACCTGTAGAGCGCACCAGTCAGTATTCGCGGTCCCTGCTCAGTGACGGCCACGGTGTGTTCGAAATGCGCCGACCGCTTGCCGTCGCCCGTCACCACCGTCCACTTGTCGCTCAGCGTACGCGTTTTCGCGGTGCCAACGTTCACCATCGGTTCGATCGCGATCGTCAGCCCCGGCATCAATCGTTTGCCGCGCTTCGGCTTGCCATAGTTCGGAATCTGCAGGTCCTCGTGCGGCGAGAAACCCACGCCGTGGCCCACCAACTCGCGCACGATCGAAAAACCTTCCGGCTCGACCACCTGCTGGATCGCGGCACCGATGTCACCCACATGATTCTCTGGACGTGCGGCCGCGACACCAGCCGCCAACGCGCGCTGCGTCACATCAAGCAAGCGTTGGGTAATGGCGTCGATCGTGCCAACCGCTGTCGTGAGCGCGGCATCGGTAAACATCCCATCCAGCTTCACACCAATGTCGAGCGACACGATGTCCCCGTCTTGCAGAATGCGCTTTCGCGACGGAATCCCATGCACGATCTCTTCATTGATCGAGATGCACACGCTCCCCGGAAATCCGTAGAGACCCTTGAACGCGGGTTCCGCACCGCGATGCGAGCGAACGAACTGCTCTCCAATCGCGTCCAGGTCCAGGGTCGAGATGCCGGGACGCACTGCGGCGCGCATCGCCCGCAAGGCACCGTCGAGTATGACGCCACCACGCGCCATAATCTCGATTTCGCGCGACGATTTGAGTTGCGTGGCTGGAGCGGACGAACCGACGGCCACCTTTAAGCCTCGAGGGCCTGCTTGACGCGCGCTTCCACAGCGTCGACGGTGCCAATCGCGTCGATGTGCACGAGCTTTGCGCCGTGCGCCTTGTACCAGTCGATGACAGGTGACGTCTGCTCGCGGTAGACCGCGAGGCGCTTTCGTACTGCATCGGGCTCATCATCCTTGCGACGTACCAGTGTGCCTTGCGGCGCATGGCCGTCAACGGCACACACTTCGCCAGGCTCTCGGCCAAAGAAGGGGCGTTGACATAGGTCGCACGTGGTGCGACCGCCCAATCGCTTCACCAGCTCGTCTTCCGCAATATCAAACATGATCACGGCGTCAATCTTCCGGCCAATGCGCCGCAATTGTTCGTTCAGCCCCTCGGCTTGAGCTGTCGTGCGCACGACGCCGTCGAGCACAGTGCCCGTTCGCGCCTCTGGTGCGGCGAGGGCCTCACCCATGATCCCCATGATCACGACATCGGGCACCAGATCGCCGCGATCCATAGCCGCTTTCGCTTCCAGTCCAAGTGGCGTGCCCGCCCGCAGCGCCGCTCGAAGCACGTCGCCCGTCGCAATCTTCGGGATATCAAGTCGCGCTGCCAGCAATTCGCCCTGCGTCCCCTTGCCTGCGCCCGGCGGTCCAAGCAGGACTATGTCCATACGACGCCCTGTCTTAGAAGCCGGTGGTTTGCTGCCGTCCGCGGAAACGCACCCGACCCTTCTTCATGAAGCCGTCGTACTTACGCAGCAACAAGTGTTGTTGCATCTGCGCCATCGTGTCGAGCGCCACACCAACCACAATCAGCAGTGACGTTCCACCGAACGCGAACGGCACGTTCACCAGCCGCGCGATCACGATCGGCATCAGCGCGATGAACGTCAGGAAAATCGCACCCGGTAGCGTGATCCGCTCCACCACCTGTTCGATGTACTCGGCCGTCTTCGCACCCGGCTTGATACCCGGCACAAATCCGCCCTGCTTCTTCAAATTCTCCGCCAGGTCGACGGGATTAAAAATGATCGACGTGTAGAAGTACGTGAACACCAGAATCAGAATTGCCGACAAGAGGAAGTAGAGCCACGGATTGGGCCCTTGCGGATTAAACATTTCCGCGATCTCCTGCGCTTTCGCACTGCCGCTAAACTGCGCCAACGCGCCTGGAATGACAATCACCGACTGCGCGAAAATGATCGGCATCACGCCGGCCGTGTTGATGCGGAGCGGAATAAAGTTGCGCGCCGCTTCACGCTGACGACCGCGAGCCATCGTGCGCTGTGGTATTTGAATGAGCACACGACGCGCCGCCACGGTGATCGCGACAACGCCAGCCACAACACCAACCATCACCAGCCCGAGCACCACGAGTGACAGCGGCGCGATCGCCCCCGTCGTCATAAAACGGAACGTCTGCAAGATGGCAGGCCACATCCGCTCAACGATCGAGAAGAAGATGATCAGTGATGCGCCATTCCCCAGCCCATTCTCCGTGATTTGTTCACCCAGCCACATGACGAAAATCGCGCCGGTGGTGAGGAACAACATCATCTGCGCGGTAAACAGCGGCCCTGGAGTCGACACGGCAGCGGGCAACGACGTCGTGAACAACGCGAAGCCATATGCTTGCACGATCGCCAGCGCCACCGTCAGGTACCGCGTGTACTGGGTGAGTTTCTTCCGCCCTTCTTCATCCTTCTGCATCTTGTCGACCGTCGGCAGCACCGCACCAGCGATCTGCACGAAGATGCTCGCCGAGATGTACGGCATGATGCCGAGCGCAAAAACTGTCGCTCGCGACAAACCGCCGCCGACGAACAAGTCGTACAAACCCAGAATGCCGCCGCCCTGCTGACGCGCGAAGTAGTCGGTCAGCGCTTGTACATCGATGCCAGGCGCGGTGATATGCGCACCAGCGCGATAGATCAACAAACACACCAAGGTGAATGTGATCTTGGCCCAGAGCTCAGGCGTCTGGTAAATGTTGGCGACGGCCTGCGCTGCTTTGTTATTCTGCTCTGCCATACGCCCGGAAGTCTCCGTTAGCCGTCGACGCGGCCACCGGCCGCTTCGATCTTTGCCTTTGCCGATGCACTGAACTTCACGCCACGCACCGTGAATGCACGCGGCACGTCCCCGTTCGCGAGCAACTTCGCCGGACCGTGTCCATCTCGGATGAGACCAGCGGCGAGCAACGACTGCGTGGTAACTTCGTCGCCCGATACCAGCGCCAGCTCGTTCAGTCGCACTTCTTGCGCGTACTCTTTGAACGGGTTGGTAAAACCACGTTTCGGAATCCGGCGCGTGATCGGCATCTGGCCACCTTCAAAGTGCGGCTTGCCACCACCGGGTCCGCCGTGACCAGAACGCGCCATCGAGCCCTTATGTCCCTTGCCGGACGTCTTGCCGTGTCCCGAACCGGGACCGCGACCAATACGCTTGCGACCGCGATGCGAACCGGGCGCTGGCGCCAGGTTGTGCAATCCGATCTTCTCGACACTCTCTTCTCTGTCGGCCACCTGCTTACTCCTCCACCGGTGTCACCGACACCAGGTGACGAACATGCTTGAGCTGACCGCGCAGCGAGGCGGAATCCTGCTGCACGACGCTCGCCTGATGATGCTTGAGACCAATCGCCGCAAGGGTCAAACGCATCCGCCATGAATGGCCGATCGCGCTCCGCACCTGCGTGATCAGCACCTTGCCGTCCGTTGGCGCCTGCAACTTGGGCGTCTTGGCCGGCCCCTTGGACGGATGCCAAACGAATGTGCGCGGCATCAGCCCACCTCCGCCGCGACAATAGCTGCCTTGCGATGATCGTGCGCTTCCGTGCGCGACTTCGCCCGGGACCTATACCCGATCTGCGACACCTCGATCCCTCGCTCCCGAGCGGCCTGCTCTACCGTCATCAAATTCATCAGCCCGTCCAGCGCAGCGAGCACCATGTTGTGCGGATTGGTCGAACCGAGCGACTTGGTGAGAATGTCGTGCACGCCGCAGCACTCAAGTACCGCGCGCACCGCGCCACCCGCGATAACGCCAGCACCCGGAGCGGCAGGCTTCATCAACACCTCGCCAGCGCCGTGCTTGCCGACGATCTCGTGAGGAATCGTCGATCCGGTGAGCGGAATCTTGACCATGTTGCGACGCGCCGCGTCAACCGCCTTTCGCACCGCTTCAGAGACTTCGTTGGCCTTGCCGGTCGCAAAGCCCACACTGCCCTGCCCGTCACCCACCGCTACCAGCGCGTTGAATGAAAAGCGACGACCACCCTTCACCACCTTCGCGACGCGATTGATCGCGATGACGTTCTCGACCAGATCGCTCTGCTCGCGATCCTGACCGGGACGTCCGTCGCCGCCACGACCGCGTCCGTCGCGACCACCGGGGCCGCCACCCTCGCCACCGGGACCACGCCCGCGATTGCCACCCGGACCGCCGGGACCGCCAGCGCCGCCGGGCCCACCGGGACCACGACCACGTCCAGCGCCACCGCCCGGACCACCGCGACCGCCACCTGGGCCGCCGCGACCGCGTCCACCCGGTCCACCACCGCTACGGGCGCTACCGCCTGGCGCGCCACCCCCACCCTGACCTGCTGCGTTTGCCATATCAGAACTCCAGGCCGCCCTCTCGGGCGCCATCGGCCACGGCCTTCACTCGGCCGTGATACGGGTAACCGGCGCGGTCGAATACGACCTTCGCGATGCCTGCGGCCTTCGCCTTTTCGGCAACTGACTTGCCGACCGCGAGAGCACGCTCTGACTTCGTGCCGTTCATCCCTTCGCTGCCAACGGTCATCAGCGTGCGCTGCGTGACATCGTCGACGATCTGGGCGTAGATGTGCTTCAGCGACCGAAACACCACCAGGCGCGGGCGCTCCGCCGTACCGTTCACCGCTTTGCGTACGCGCAGATGACGACGCGCACGTCGCTCTGCATTCGTCCGCGGGATCGCGATCTTGGCCATTACTTGCCTCCAGCCTTGCCGGCCTTACGCCGAACGACTTCGCCTTGGTACTTCACGCCCTTGCCCTTGTACGGCTCCGGCTTGCGGAAACTGCGGATTTCTGCTGCGACCTGACCAACAAGTTCCTTGCTCGACCCTTCCACAAACACGGTGGTGGGATTCGGCGCCGTGAGTGAAACGCCAGCGGGCGACTTGTACTCAATCGTGTGCGAGAAGCCGAGCGTGAGCTGCATGCCGTACGGACGCACCTCTGCCTTGTAACCAACACCCGAGATCTCCAGCACCTTCTTGAAGCCCGTCGTCACGCCCTCCACCATGTTGGCCACCAAAGTGCGCGACAAGCCGTGCAACGCCTTGTGCTTTTCATCGTCACTCGGCCGCGTCACCACGATCTCGCCATTCTCCTGCTTCACCATCATGTCTGTCGGGAGCGTCCGCGCCAGTACACCCTTCGGACCCTTCACCGTCACATGATTCCCGTCGATCGCCACCGTCACCCCAGCCGGAACCGGGATCGGGCGTTTGCCGATACGTGACATGTCGGCTCCTTACCAGATCAGGGCGAGCAACTCGCCGCCAGTGTTCGTCGCGCGCGCCGTGCGGCCCGACATCAGCCCCTTGGACGTACTGAGAATCGCCATGCCGAGACCGTTGCGCACTCGCGGAATCTCCTGCGCGCCAACGTATTTGCGGAGACCCGGCGTCGAGATGCGCTTGGCCTCTCGAATCACCGACTGGCCACCATGCGCGTACTTGAGAATCACACGCAGCGCGTGCTTCCCGTCCTCCAGCTCCACCGTGCGATAATCCTGAATGAAATAGTTCTCCTTCAGAATGCGCGCGATTTCTACTTTGATCTTCGACAACGGCATGTCAACACGGCGATGCTTGGACGCGCACGCATTGCGAAGGCGCGTCAGCATGTCAGCGATTGGGTCGTTTAGGCTCATGCGGAGAAATTGCTCCTATGGTATCCGGTCACGCCGGACCTTTAGGAATGAAAAAGTGGAAACACCGATCGCTCAGACATCGCGAGCGCGCGGTATCTCAGGAACTACCAACTGGCCTTGCGAACGCCAGGAATCAGGCCGTTGAGCGCCATGTCACGCAGCGCGATACGGCTCAATCCAAACTGCCGCAGAAACGCGCGCGGACGTCCGCTCATCGAGCAACGATTGCGCACCCGCGTGGCTGACGAATCGCGCGGAAGTTTGCGCAGCGCTGCATAGGCCGCTGCCTTCTCTTCGTCGGTGCTCTTCGGCTTCTGGATCACAGCCTTCAACGCGGCGCGCTTCACCGCGTGTCGGGCCACCAACACTTTGCGCTGCGCATTGCGCGCCAGCTTACTCGTCTTCGCCATAGTCTCGGTTCTCGCTGTGGGCCGTCAGGCCGCTGCCGCCGGTTGCGCCACCTTGGGCGTCACCGGCTTATCGTCACCCTTGAACGGCATCCCCAGTTGATGCAGGAGTGCGAAGGCCTGTTCGTCCTTCGCGGCCGTCGTCACGAACGTGATGTCCATGCCGTGAATCTGCTCCACCATATCGTAGTTGATCTCCGGGAAGATCATCTGCTCTTTGACGCCGAGCGTGTAGTTGCCGCGTCCGTCGAACGAACGCGTGCCCAGGCCGCGGAAGTCGCGGATACGCGGACACGCCACCGTGACAAAACGATCCATGAACTCCCACATTTTGGCGCCGCGCATCGTTACCGACGCACCGATTTCCTGCCCTTCGCGCAACCCGAAGTTGGAGATCGACTTCTTCGCTTTGCGGCGCACCGGCTTCTGACCCGTGATCAGCGCGAGTTCCTCGACCACGACATCCAGCATCTTCGGCTGCTTCACCGCTTCGCCAACACCGCAGTTGACGACGATCTTGGCGAGCGTCGGAATCTCGTGTGCGTTGCCCAAGCCGAACTGCTTCGCCAGCGACGCGCGCACGGTCTGCTCATAGTACAGCTTGAGACGCGGCGCCACGGCAGCGAGACTCGCACCCGCGTGATCACGCTTGGTGAAGTCCTGCGCCTGTCGCGGCTGCCCCGCCTTGCCGCCCTTCCCACCTTTCGATCCACCCTTGGCAGCGCCAGCGCCACCGGCACCCTTCGGCGCTGCACCCTTGGTTCCACCTTTTCCGCCAGCCTTTGCGCCGGCCTTATCCTTCGTCGCCATCGTTCGTTACTCCGCGGTCAGCGTGCGCGAGGAATGACTTCGCCGCTCTTTACGCCGACACGTTCTTTCGTGCCGTCAGCGTCGATACGCGCTTTCACGCGCGTCGGCTTCCCCGTCTTGGAATCGAGCAACATCACATTGGATGCGTGAAACGGCGCCGGCATTTCGATGATGCCGCTCTGTTCTTCCGCCGTCCGTGCCTTGCGATGTTTCTTCACGATGTTGATGCCCTCGACCTTAATGCGACCGGTCTTCGGGTACACCATCATCACCTTACCTTCTTTCCCAGCGTCGTCGCCGCGCATCACGCGCACCACGTCGCCCTTCGTCACGTGAATCACTTCACGCGACGCCTTCAGGGCATGACGTCCGGCGCCAAGACGCTGACCGCGATCGGTTCGGTAGTACTTGTTAATCCGCATCCTTAAATCACCTCGGGCGCCAGCGAGACGATCTTCATGTACCGCTTCTCGCGCAGCTCGCGCGCCACGGGACCAAAGATACGCGTCGCTTTCGGCTCACCTTTGTCGTCGATAATCACCACGGCGTTCTCGTCGAACCGGATGTAGCTGCCATCCTTGCGCCGCGTCTCCTTCACCGTCCGCACCACCACGGCACGCGCAACATCCGACTTCTTCACGGTGCCGTTCGGCAATGCGTCCTTGATCGCCACGACCACCTTGTCACCAAGGCCTGCGTAGCGACGGCGCGTGCCACCCAACACACGGATCACCAGGGCGCGCTTGGCACCGCTGTTGTCCGCAACCTTCACGACGGATTCCTGTTGAATCATGGTCTCATCCCCTTAGCGCGCGCGCTCTACGATCTCGACCACGCGCCACCGCTTGTCCTTTGACAAGGGCCGGGTCTCCATGATACGCACCGTGTCGCCGACCTTCGCCGAGTTCTCCTCGTCGTGGGCCTTCAGCCGCCGGGTACGCGTCACCATCTTGCCGTACTGCGGGTGTGGCATGCGACGATCAATCCGCACCACCACCGTCTTTTCCATCTTGTCGCTGACTACCAGCCCGATGCGCATCTTGCGCGCGGTCCGGTCCAGCGAGGCGCCATTCTGCGTGGCGCCTGTCGCGTTATGCATGTCTGCCATGAATCGAAATCCCGGTTAGCGGCCGCGGGCCTTAGGAGTGGCCTTCTTCGCCGCCGCTTTTGGAGCGGTCGTCTTCTTTGCTACACGCGCGGGCGCACTCACGCCGCGCTTGAGCCCCAGCACACGCTCACGCAGAATCGTTTGCAGGCGCGCAATGTCCCGACGAATGCTGCGCAGCCGTAACGGCTCTTCCAACGCCTCCGTCCCACTCCGGAAGCGAAGGCGAAAGCGCTCCTCTTCCAGTTCAGCGATACGGACCTTCACCTCGCCATCAGCGAGTCCGCGGATCTCGTCAGTCTTCATTCGGTCACCGCCTCCTCACGTACGACGAACTTCGTTTTCACACCCAGTTTCGCGGACGCCAGCGCCATCGCCGTTTCGGCGATTTCACGCGTGACCCCCTCGAGCTCAAACAACACGCGCCCCGGCTTCACTACCGCCACCCACATTTCCGGCGGTCCCTTGCCCTTACCCATGCGCGTTTCCGCTGGCTTCTTGGTGATCGGCTTGTCCGGGAAAATTCGGATCCACACCTTGCCACCACGTTTGATGTGCCGCGTCAGCGCGACACGCGCCGCTTCGATCTGCCGACTCGTGATCCACCCGGGCTCCAGTGCCTTCAGGCCGTAGGTGCCGAACGACACCTCCGCGCCACGGTGCGCGAGCCCAGTCGTGCGGCCTTTGAACATCTTGCGGAATTTGACCCGCTTCGGACTCAGCATCGTTCAGTCTCCTCAGACGCCGGTCGAGTAGGTCTTACCGCGACGATCGTCCACGATCTCACCCTTGAAGACCCACACCTTCACACCAATGGTGCCATAGGTGGTCTTCGCCGTGCTCGTGGCGTAGTCGATATCGGCCCGCAGCGTATGCAGCGGTACCCGACCCTCATGGTAGCCTTCCACGCGCGCGATTTCCGCCCCGCCCAGACGACCACCGCACTTGATCTTGATGCCGAGCGCGCCCATGCGCATCGCACTCTGCACCGCACGCTTCATCGCGCGACGGAACGAAATGCGCTGGGCCAACTGCGCCGCAATATTGTCGGCCACAAGCTGCGCTTCGATCTCCGGACGCTTAATCTCTTCGACGTTGATGCCGACTTCCTTCCCCGTGAGCTGCGAGAGCTCATCGCGAAGCTTGTCGACCTCGGCGCCCTTCTTTCCGATCACCACGCCCGGACGTCCGGTGTGAATCGTCACCACCACCTTCCCTGGCTTGCGCTCGATGCGCACGTCGGCAATGGCCGCGTTGTCGAGACGCGCTTTCAGGTACTTCCGGATCAGCGCATCCTCACGAATGAGCGCCGGCATCTCTTTCCGTGCATACCAGGTCGAGCGCCAGTTCTTCGTGACACCGAGGCGAAACCCGATCGGATTGGTTTTCTGACCCATTAGCGCACCGCCTCCGTCACGATGATCTCGATATGACTCGTCCGCTTGAGCATCGGTGTTGCACGTCCCATCGCGGCCGGTGTCCAGCGCTTGAGCTTTGGTCCTTCGTTGACGATCGCCTTCGTAATCATCAGCGCGTCCACATCAAGCGACGCGTTCGTCTTGCGGGCCAACTGTTCGGCGTTCGCCACCGCACTCGCCAGCGTCTTTTCGATCTGCTTCGCGGCGCCCTTCTTTGAAAACTTGAGGAGCGCCAGCGCATCGTTCACGCGCTGCCCGCGAATCTGATCAATCACCAGTCGCACCTTGTAGGGCGACTGTCGCGTCGTGCGCTGAATGGCATGCGCCTCAATGCCCGTCTTCGCTTTAGCGGCCATGGTCTATTTCCCTCCCTTGGGCACGCCGGCGGCCTTCTTATCCGTCACCTTTTGGCCGGCATGACCGCGGAACAGTCGCGTCGGCGAGAACTCGCCCAGCTTGTGTCCGACCATGTTTTCCGTCACGTACACCGGGATGAACTTGTTCCCATTGTGCACGGCGAAGGTGTGCCCGACGAACTCGGGCAGGATCGTGCTCGCGCGCGACCACGTCTTGATCACCTTCTTCTCGCTACGAGCATTCATCCCGAGGACTTTCGTCTCGAGGCGCTCAGCAACGAATGGACCCTTCTTGATACTTCTCGACATGTCGTTTCTTGGGCTTAGCTAGCGGATCACTGCGTTGCTTTGCCGCGCTTGCGGCCGCGCACGATCAGACGCTGCGACGACTTCTTCTTGTTGCGCGTCTTCACTCCTTCCTTCTTGCCCCACGGACTCACCACGTTCCGGCCACCGCGCGTCCGTCCACCGTGCGGATGGTCGACCGGGTTCATCACTTCACCGCGCACCTTCGGACGTTTGCCCAACCAGCGGCTCTTGCCCGCCTTGCCGTGCGACTGCAACTCATGCTCCGAGTTGCCAACTTCGCCGATCGTCGCCACGCAGTTGCCATGCACGAGGCGCATTTCCGTGCTGCCCATGCGGAGCGTGACGTACTCGCCTTCCTTCGCCACCACCTGCGCAAACGCACCCGCCGAGCGCGCCATCTGACCGCCCTTGGCGATCTTGAGCTCGATGTTGTGCACCGACGTACCGAGCGGCACTTCCTTGAGCGGCATCGAATTGCCGACACGGAAATCGGAGCCCGGTCCCGACACGATCGTGTCGCCCTGCTTGAGACCCTTGGGGTGCAGGATGTAGCGCTTCTCGCCATCCGCATACTCAATGAGCGCAATGCGCGCCGAGCGATTGGGATCGTACTCGATCTCTTTGACCGTGCCGACGATGCCGTGTTTGTTGCGCTTGAAGTCGATAATGCGGTACTGACGCTTGTGACCACCACCGATGCGTCGCATCGAGATGTGACCATGATTGTCACGTCCGCCTGACCGCTTGAGCGGCTCAACCAGCGACTTCTCCGGCGTGCTGCGCGTGATCTCGGCGAAATCAGAGACCGAGCGGAACCGCGTGCCCTTCGTGACCGGCTTGAATTGACGAATGCCCATGGATCAGCCCTCGAAGATCGCGATGGAATCGCCCGCACGGAGCTTCACGATCGCCTTCTTTGTATGTGGACGACGTCCGACCGACTGCCCCACGCGGCGTGCCTTGCCGCGCGCGTTGGACGTCCAGACGCCCACGACCTTGACGCCAAACAACGTCTCAATGGCGGACTTGATCGCGTACTTGTTGGCGCCAGGCGCCACTTCGAACGTGTATTCGCCACGATCCTGATAAGCCGATGACGTGGCTTCCGTCATGATCGGGCGCACGATAGTGCGATGCAGTGTGGCCATCGCTTATGCCTCCGTCGCGGCAGACGCCGCTTTCTTTGCGCGTGGTTTCTTTGCTCGCAGCGCTTCGGCGTCGGACGCGGCAGCAGGCGGCGTCTCGCTCAGCGCCGATGCCTCAATCACCACGACATCCGACCACAGAATGTGATAGGTACTTGCATCCGCGTACGGCATCACGTGCGCTGACTCAAGATTGCGGGCGCTCATGTACACGTTCGGCTTCACGCCGTTGGTGAGGAACAACACCTTCTGGTCAGCAACACCGAGTGACGCGAGCAGCGACGTCATCGCCTTGGTGCTTGGCTTGGACCACGTGAGCGAGTCAACCACCAACACCGCGCCTTCGCGTGCGCGCGCATTAAACGCGCTCTTGCGCGCTAGCGTCTTGACCTGCTTCGGCACGATCTGCGTGTACTTGCGCGGGATCGGACCAAACACAGTACCACCACCCGGCCAGTTCGGAGCGCGGATCGAGCCCTGACGAGCGCGACCCGTACCCTTCTGCTTCCACGGCTTCTGGTTGCCACCCGTCACGTAGCCGCGCGTCTTCGTCTTGGCGGTGCCTTGACGACGGTTGGCCAGAAACGCCTTCACCGCCTGATGCATGACCGGCACGTTGACGATGCCGTCAAACGTCGCTTCCGGCAGCGTAGTCGTTCCGCCCTGCTTACCCTGCGCGGAAAACGCACGCGCTTCGAAAGTCTGCGTCTCAGTCATGATCAACCCTGCTTGCGCACGAAGACGATGCCGTTGGTCGGCCCCGCCACGCTGCCGCGCAGGTAAATGAGGTTGCGTTCCGCGTCGATCTTCTCAATGCGAATGCCGATAGCCGTGTGCCGCACGTTGCCGTACTGACCGGGCATCTTTTTGCCCTTGATGACGCGAGACGGATTGGTACCTGCGCCAACCGATCCCGGTCGACGATGCTTCGTGTTGCCGTGCGTGTTTGGTCCACCGTGGAATCCGTAGCGCTTGACCACGCCCTGAAATCCGTGACCCTTCGTGGTTCCTTCTACTTTGACACGCTCACCGGCGGCAAAAATGCCAACCGTGATGGTATCGCCCACCGTGTACGTCGGCACTTCCGGATTCTTGCCCGGAGCATCGTCGAGGCGGAACGAGCGGAGCACGGACGGCGGTGCACTCAGGCCCGCCTTCTTCGCGTGTCCCAGTTCCGCCTGCGTTGCACGACGTCCCTTCGGCGTGCGCTCACCCTTCTTGTTGTCGCGCGCCACCCGCTGCGCGCCGTATCCGAGCTCCACCGAGGCAAAGCCGGCGTCCGCGACCGTCATCACTTTCGTGACGGGATTCGGAGCGGCCTCCACCACTGTGCAGGGCACCTGCTGCCCCTGCTCGTTGAACAGCTGGGTCATCCCCAGCTTCTTGCCGATAATGCCGATCATGAATTACTCCAGTACGAGTCGCGGGGAACCCAAGGGTCCACTCCGTTGGACTGTGGAGAACACCGCCGTGTGCGATGCCCTCGGTACTCCTGCACCAACTTGGCGAAAGCGGTCTATTCGACCTTGATCTCCACATCAACACCAGCCGGAAGATCGAGCTTAGTCAGCGCGTCCACCGTGCCAGGGCGGGAATCGAGAATATCGATCAGCCGCTTGTGCGTCTTCAGCTCAAACTGCTCTCGCGACTTCTTGTCCACGTGCGGTGACCGGAGCACCGTCCAACGCTGCGTCTTGGTCGGCAGAGGAATCGGGCCCGACACTTGTGCGCCGGTCTTTTCAGCCGTGCGGACAATGTCGGCCGACGCCTGATCGATGACGGCGTGGTCAAAAGCCTTGAGACGAATGCGGATACGTCCTGCCATGCGGGGTCTCGGAAAAAGGCAAGCACCGGGTGATCACCGCTCGGTGACCACCCGGTTTTGATTACGCGAGGATCTTCGTGACGACGCCGGCACCAACCGTGCGTCCACCCTCACGAATGGCGAAGCGCAGCGCTTCTTCCATCGCGATCGGGATGATCAGTTCGATCGTCATCTGGATGTTGTCGCCCGGCATCACCATCTCCATGCCATCCGGCAAGTCGATGTTGCCCGTGACGTCCGTCGTGCGGAAATAGAACTGCGGACGATAGCCCTTGAAGAACGGCGTGTGACGGCCACCCTCTTCCTTCTTGAGCACGTACACTTCGGCCAGAAACTTCGTGTGCGGCTTGATGGAATTCGGCTTGGCGAGACACATGCCGCGCTCGATGTCCTTCTTGTCGATGCCACGAAGCAAGAGACCAACGTTGTCGCCAGCGCGTCCTTCGTCGAGCAACTTGCGGAACATTTCGACGCCCGTAACGACCGTCTTCTTCTCCGAGTTGTACCCAACGACCTGCACTTCTTCGCCGACCTTGACGATACCGCGCTCGATACGACCTGTCGCCACCGTGCCGCGACCTGTGATCGAGAACACGTCTTCGACCGGGAGCAGGAACGGCTTGTCGATCTCGCGCACCGGCTCCGGAATGTACGAGTCTAGTGCCTCGAACAACTTCTCGAACTCCGCCGACCACTTTGGATCGCCGTTGATCGCGTTGATCGCCGATCCACGGATCACCGGCGCGTCGTCACCCGGATAGTTGTACTTCGACAGCAATTCGCGCACTTCGAGTTCGACGAGGTCCAGCAACTCTTCGTCGTCGACGAGGTCGCACTTGTTGAGGAACACGAGCACCGACGGTACGTTGACCTGGCGCGCCAGCAGAATGTGCTCGCGCGTCTGCGGCATCGGGCCGTCCACGGCCGACACCACCAGAATCGCGCCGTCCATCTGCGCCGCACCCGTGATCATGTTCTTCACGTAGTCCGCGTGGCCCGGACAGTCGACGTGCGCATAGTGACGATTCTTCGTCTCGTATTCGACGTGGGACGTGGCGATCGTCATGATCTTCGTCGAGTCACGACGGCCCTGCGACTCGGAGGCCTTGGCCACTTCGTCGTAGGCGACGTACTTCGTGCCGAATCCTTTGTCTGCCGACAGCTTCGTGAGCGCAGCCGTCGTCGTCGTCTTGCCGTGGTCGACGTGGCCGATCGTTCCCACGTTCACGTGCGGCTTGTTCCGCTCGAACTTTGCCTTTCCCATGGTCCGATGTGTGTTGGGTAGTGAATGAGTGGGTGAGGCTTACGCCTTCACCTTGCTGATGATCTCTTCGGCCTTCGACTTCGGTACTTCCTCGTAGTGCGAAAACTCCATCGAGTAGACCGCCCGCCCCTGCGACATGCTGCGCAGTTTGGTCGAGTAACCGAACATCTCAGCGAGCGGCACAGTCGCCGAGATCACCTGCGC
>JAYSVL010000107.1:0-2516 GCA_043718595.1 Gemmatimonadaceae bacterium | reverse complement strand
GTTTACCCCGCCGACGCCGTCGGCTGATTCTCATCACTCCTGAGGACGAGCACATGAACACCTTGCGGTCTTCGCGCGCCCTGCGGCGTGCACGTTACGCGGCACTCGCCTTGCCCCTGATGCTTGGCGCGTGCGGCTACAACAGCATTCAGTCGTACGACGAACAAGCGGAACAGGCAAAAAAGAACATTGATGCGCAGTTGCAACGCCGCGCCGACCTCGTGCCAAACCTCGTCAACACGGTGAAGGGGTTCGCGCAGCAGGAAAGCGATGTGTTCATTCAGGTGGCACAAGCGCGATCAGGGTTGGTGAACGCGTTGCAAAAACCAGGTGGCTCGGATCCCGCAGAAACGGCGGCGGCCAATCAGCAGTTGACCGGGGCGCTGGGTCGGATGAACATCGTTGTCGAGTCGTATCCGCAACTCAAGTCGAACGAGAACTTTCTCAAGTTGCAGGATGAGCTGACGGGCACAGAAAATCGCATCGCCGTGTCGCGCACCGACTACAACGAAAAGGTGAAAGTCTACAACGAATTCATCCGCAAGTTTCCGGCGGTGCTGACGGCCAAGGCCACCGGTGCGAAGGCGCGCACGTACTTCGAAGTGACCGATCCGGCGTCGCGCGCGGCGCCAACGGTGGACTTTAGCAAACCGGCGGCGAAGTAGTTCCGCAACGGTTCGCGTCGGGTGCGGTTCTACTGGTAGAGCAGGTTGCGGGTATCTACCGGAGAGCGCCCCGTAATCTCATCAGTTGCGATTCTTTTCGTAGAGCAAGTTGCGGGGGGCAACGCGCCAATCATACCAGCGAAGGATGGGTTGGCCGTTGTTCACTGCAGGATCTAGCTGTTCGGTCTTCAATTGTGCGCGAACATGAATGCCCAGCACATCATTGCCGTCGTTCAGTGTGTCCGCATCGAATCCGTCGTAGCCCGGTGCCTCTTGCTCAGCGGCGAGGAGCAGTCTCGTGGTAAATGCTGCTGACCCTGTGGCGAGCACGCGACCCACCGGTTGACCGGCCGCGTCGAACTGCTCGGCGCGCATCAAGGATTCCGTGGTCGCATCGCGCCAGTAGACCACGGCCCGGAGCTGCTGAATCGTCGTTCCCGATCGCGTCAGCAGTACGCTATCGAGACCAGACGCGCGGCCGAGTAACACCGTCGTTGGGAGAAAGGTGACGCGGAACCGCCCACCCGCAGCGTCCGTGGCACTCGTAAGAAGGAGCAGTCGACGCGTGCCGCCGATTTGCAGGCGCGCGAGATCACCAGCATCGAGCCGAAACGTGCCATCCACCTTGTTGAACTCAATGCAGGTCGGGCCGCAGTTCCCACCTGGCGGATAGTTCGGCAGCGTATCACCATCATCAAATATTGGATACACGGGCGCTTCGTCCGGCGCGTACGGAACCGAGAGCATCGAGAGTGTATCGCCGAACGTGCCAACCGAACCAAAATCCGG
Organism: Gemmatimonadaceae bacterium; assembly: GCA_043718595.1. Lineage (GTDB taxonomy): Bacteria > Gemmatimonadota > Gemmatimonadetes > Gemmatimonadales > Gemmatimonadaceae > Gemmatimonas. Next base: position 1,062 of record JAYSVL010000107.1, on the reverse strand, counting down.
CGTGTTCTCCATCGCAATGCCCGCTTCCTGCGCGTCACGTGCAAGCGACAAGCCCACGAATCGTGCGTTGCGATCGACGCTCTCGCGCACCGACCACCCGCGCCGAGTCTGCCAACTGCGCATCGCAAACGACATCGCCGCCGTGATCACCACCACCCCAATCGTCATCGAAATCAACAGTTCGATGATAGTGAACCCACGGCGTGCGCTCATGGTGCGAGATTGCTGCCACGAAAAAACGAGGTGGACAGCGTCACCGGCTGCGCCGCTCGCGGATAGTTCACGGTGAGGACAACACGCAGCAAGTTATCTCGTACCACTGTCACGTCCATCGACCGCTCGAACACACCATCGGCATCGGGTTGCCCATCGGCGTTCACGCGAACCGGCGCTTCTGAGGCGAGCGTCCAGGGGTTTCGCGTATGCACCGACTCCAGGTAGCTACGGCCGACGGCGATCGCATTCGTTCGGTTCTGCGCTTGCGTTTGCAGGGCAATCGTGTTCGCACTCGCGGTGGACAACGAGACCAGCCCAACGGCGAGCAGAATAATGGCGACCAGCATGGAGGGGATTGTGAACCCCGCCCGCCGTCGCACGACATTCCCGCTGGCCATAGCGCTGGGTGCACGTCTCAGTGCCATGCACCGCCCCGCCACTTCCATCCGCGAACAGCGCCGGATGGCGACACCGAGACGGCTGCCACGGCGTTTGCGTCGAGTTCATGACGCAAGTAGACAACGCCAGCCGATCCCATCGGCGTCGGCAGTCCGCGTGTATCGAACTCCACACGACTGCTGGCAAACGTCACCGCACTGCTACCCACAGTACCGGGAACGAGTGTCGCACTGCCGCGGCCAAACACCACACGTGTTGGCAGCGCGCGCGACGCAAACCCTCGCAATGCAAGCATCTCGTCTGACGATTCGGCGAATGTGCTGTCCCCGTCGATATCAAGAAAGCCGGTGTATCGCGGTGCGGCGCTCAACTCGAATGCGACGCGCACGCGGCTGCGCGTGGAGAGTGCTCGCGTGCGCGCGACGTCGATGTCCTGCACCATTTGCA
>JAYSVL010000106.1:0-7342 GCA_043718595.1 Gemmatimonadaceae bacterium | reverse complement strand
GTCCTCGGCGCGTTTGGCGAGGCATCGATCAATCACCGCGGCCAGTGCCACCGGCACCTGCGGGGCAACGCTGCGTAACGTTGGCGGCGCTTTCGTCGCGTGCGCAACGAGAATTGCTTGCGGGGTGGTGCCCTCAAACGGCAAGCGTCCACTGAGCGCAAAAAAGCCAACGCAACCGAGCGCATACAAATCGCTCCGACCGTCGAATGAGTCACCCGTTGATTGCTCGGGACTCATGTAGTGTACGGTGCCGAGCACATGTCCGTCTTGCGTCAGCGACGGATTGAAGTCGGCGCGAGCGATGCCAAAATCAGTCACCACCGCGCGCCCAGACGAACGTTCAATGAGGATGTTCTCCGGCTTCACATCGCGGTGCACGATGCCGCGCGCGTGCGCATACGTGAGCGCCCACGCCACCTCGCGCAACATGCGCACGACCTCACTCGGCGGCAGCGAGCCGCGGTCGCGAATCCGGTCGCCCAGCGTTTCGCCGTCTACATACCCCATGGCGAAGAACGCATAGCCGCCAATCTCGTCGGCACGATACACCGGCACGATGTTGGGATGCGACAACTGCGCCGACATCCGGGCTTCACGCAGAAACCGCTCGCGTGTTTCCGCAACATCAGCGAGTGCGGGCGGGAGCACTTTGAGCGCCACCTGACGATCAAGGCGTTCGTCGCGCGCGAGCACAACAATACCCATGCCGCCCCGCCCGAGTTCACGCTCAATCGTGTACTGCCCGCGCAACGCAGTGCGCAGCGCGGACAGCTCGGCGGGGTTATCTGCGACGCTCATCATCGTCCAAGAATACCACGAACCGGGCTACTCCTTGGTGTCGAGCATCGCCTTGATCTGGTCGCGCACGTCACTCAAGTGCGCGCGCGAGGCACGATCGTTGGTGCGGCCGATCGCTGTCGCCAGTTCACGGTCGAGCGTGCGCATTTCGTCCTTTAGCAGTGGACGGAAGTCGCGCGTGCTGGTCGGGCCGCCACCACCAAGCAACTGCGCAAGCGCCAGATCCTGCGCACTCGCTGGCGCCGGCTTGATCTTGGCCGCCATTGCTTCCACGTACGTGGCTTGCAGCCGACGACGATACGCGTCGATTGGCGCCCCGGAATAAATTTCCTTCCACAGTCCACGACGCAAATCCGTGAGCATCTCGCCAAGCGTGTACGTCGACGCCGTACTGGTCGCGAGCGCCTCGTATTCCACCATGCGTTGCAGCTTGGCGTTCGACACCACCGAGCTCAAAATGCGACCCTGCGCACCGCTGATGCGATTGATGTTGCCGTCCGACTCCAGCTTGCTGAGAATGTCCGGCTTGATCATCGCGGTTGGTGTCGCAAACACCTCGTCGTTGAGGAAGGCCATTGCTTCCCTCTGTCGCGCGCGCGGCACCGGCGTCCACACCGGTCCGCTCTGACTGGCACCCTTCTCCTGCTTGTTCATGCCGCCAACGATCTTCGTCACGTGTTGTGCCTCGGTCGACCATTGACCGAGCACCGCACCGTACGTCGCGCGAAGCAATGAGTAGTCGGAGGTTTTGTCGACCGTGGACGCGGGCACCACAAGATCAACAATGCGCCGCAAGTTCTTGAAACCAAGACGAGTTGATTTCACAGCGTCGGCATCACCAACGGACTCGTTCTGCTCACCAGGATCGGCACCACCACCACCCGCATCACTGGCAAAGCGATACCACGGAATCGAATCCTGCATTCGCGCCCACGCATCAAGCGTTGCGCGTTCGTCCTCCGATCTCTTGGCGCCTGCGATCGGCTTGTAGCCCCACATGATTGCGTACTTGTCATACGGACCAACACGCGGGATCAAGTCGCCGAGCGCAATACCATCTTCCGGTTGCGCGACATAATTAAAGCGCGCGTAGTCCATGATCGAGGGCGAGTGTCCCATCTTGGCGACCCACGTTTTGGAGCGCACGGAGTCGGCGGGATACATCGAACTGGCCTTGAAGTTGTGCGGAAAGCCCAGCGTGTGCCCAACTTCGTGTGCCGCGACAAACTCAACCAACCGGCCCATCAACGAGTCGGGGAAGGGGAATGTTTGCGCGCGTTTGTCGAGATGCCCAACCTGCGAGAAATACCAGTTGCGCTGCAAGTCCATGACGTTGTGATACATCTGCACGTCAGCATCAATAATTTCGCCAGTGCGCGGGTCCGTCGTGCTCGGCCCAACGGCATTTGCCACCGGGCTCGGCAACCATCGCACCATCGCCACTGATGCATCTTCGCCGGAGAAATCGGGATCATTCGGCGCGTCAGCGGCAACAATGCCTTTGCTAAAACCAGCCATCTCAAAGGCGACTTGCCACTCTTCAATGCCGCGACGAATCCACGGTTTGAGCCAGTTCGGTGTGGCGGGGTCGATGTAGTAGGTGATCGGCTTCTTTGGCACGCACAAATTGCCTACGCGCTGATCCGAGCATTCCAAACGCCAGCGCGCGATGTAGCGACGCGGCAGCACGCGTTGTTCGGCCGATCCAAAGTCCGTCTTTGTTTCGCCAAAGTAACCAACACGAGCGTCAAGAAAACGCGGCGTCATCGGTTCGTCGGGCAAGCGCACGATCGAAAACGCGAACGCCTCAGTCACCGCCGATGGACCGCCGCCAAGATTGAGTCCGGGAATGTTGGGCAAAACGCCTGCGCCACCTTGTGCCGTGTATGTCTGTACGGCCGTCACGTTCACGTTGCGCGAGAAGGCCGCAAACTTGTCGATGTAGGAGCGTGTCGCGTCAACCGTCGCGCGTCGTCCGTTGGCGACAAACTCCGGCACACCACCAGTGAACATGCGCGTCACCTCAACGACACTCGCGCTGTCCTTGCCATACGCCTCCACGTTGAGCGCGGTAATGATCGGAAAGATGCCAATCAACGACATCGCGCGACTGCCAGAGCGCGTGGTGTCGGTGGCGACGTTGTTGTAGTTCACGTCGCGAATAAAAATGCGATTCTCTCGCCGTTCAAAACGAATCACCCGGTCCGTGCCGAGCGTGCCGTTAATGCCAATGCTGGCCGCACCACTGGCAAGTACGGACGTGATGACGAAATCTTTGTTCAGCTGATCGGCCGGCAGTTCGAAGTACAAACGCGCTCCCACCTGATGCACGTCAAACACGCCCTTCTTGGTCTTCGCACGCGGCGTGATGACGGTGGCGTACGGGCGCGGGTTCGGCTCAGCGGCAGCTCCACCAACGAGTCCGGCAAGTCCGGCGAGATTTGGTGCTCCAACCGGCGGCTGTCCCGGTGCGCCCGGAGTTGGTACGCCTGGCGCCGGAGCGCCGGGTGTTGGCGAACCTGGTGTCGGGGTGTTGGCGCCGGCGTTGGGGCGCGGTGCAGGAGTTGGCGCGGCGGCAGGTTTGGCGGCCGGGCGGCACGACGACAGGAGGAGCGTGGCAGCGGCGGCGGCTACACGCAAAGAGCGAATGCGCATTGCAGAGGGGAAATCGTGGAGGCCGAGCGGGATGATCCCGCTCCAGCCCCTCAAGTCTAGAGGGCGCTATCGTGGTCCGACAGCACCCGGGTTCGCAATTTGTCTGCGCCAATGCGCTGCCTACTTCATCACCTTGACCGCCCAATCGGCCAAGGCACCAAGGACGTCGCGTCGGATCCGCGCGTTCTTGAGCGCGCCGTAACCGGTGGCGGCGCCTGAGGGATCGTCGAGAAACAAGTGGTTGGTTGCCGAAAAGGTGCGTACAGTCACCGCTTGATTTCCGTTCGAACGTAATGCCAGCGCCAACGTGTCCGCTTGTTCGGGCGACACCTGTGTGTCGGTCAGCCCTTGCAGAATGAGCACAGGCTGTTTGACGCGTTTTGCCGTTGGGATTGGGTCATATGAAAGCCAGAACCCGAGCCACGGTGTGGCCCGCCCCGCCGAATCGAGTCGTGGCGGAATGGACGCCATGATCGAATCGCGTTGCGTCTTACTCAAACCGGGCGACGCATCTACCAACACGCGGTTCTGAAACAACGACACGCGACGACCGGCATACGCGGGTCCAGCGAACAACGCGATGGCCTTGATCTTCGGATCGGTTGCGGCCACCATCGGCGCGATCATGCCGCCTTCGCTGTGACCGGCCAGTGCGATGCGATTCGCGTCTATGTCAGGTCGCGCGCGCAGCCACGTGACGATCGACCGCACGTCATCGGCAAAATCCGCACTTGTCGCCTTGGCCGCACTTTCGCGTCCGCCGGACAGGCCGACACCGCGGTCATCGAATCGCAACACGGCCACACCACGACGTCCGAGCGTATCAGCAATCTCGCGGAAGAACGCATAGGCCGGCAGCATCGACAGTCGCGAATCACGCTCTTGCGCACCGCTGCCGCTGATGGTGACGACCACCGGCACTTTGCCGGCGCCTTTTGGTTTCGTTAACGTGGCCGCGAGTTCGTAGCCACGCCCGCTGGGAATACGCACCTGTTCGGCCGTATACGGTGCGTTTGTCGGTGCGTCATAGCTGATCGTACCGAGTGCGGTCGCAGCACCAACCGGCAGCGCAGCGACGCGCGTCATGCGCACGCCTTGCGTGGTGGTAATGACGGTCGGCAATCCGTCCGCGCCAAAGAGTGCCTTCAACTCCGATCCGGCCAGCACAACCACCATTGTATCACCGCGCTGCTGCAGGGTGCCGGTGACCGTTTGTCCGCCGCTTGTTAAGAAGATGTCGAAGGTGCTTGCCTTCGCGCGTCTGGCCACCGACGCGAGCAGCAACTCATGCACGACAGACGCGTTGATGAGCGGCATCGCACCAACTTTCGTTGCCATCTTTTGCGTCGCGATTTTGTCGCCCGTGCGCATCTCGGCAACCGCACTGTCACCAACAATGCGCACGCCGGCCATTTGTGCCGGCGGTCCTCCGGCTGGACTGCCCGGCGCGTACACGCGCATCGTCAGTGCGCCGTAGCCTTGGCCCTGTCGTTCGTGTCGCCATTCGAAGCGCGGTTGTCCGCGCATCGCCGTCACGCCAATCGCATCCGTCTGCGACAGGATCAGCGTCTCCGTGCCGAGCGTGTCTGCGCCGCGCATGGCGAGAAACGTGTACGTCGATTGCGCCACTGGCGTTTGCGCGCCCACGCGAACGAACGGTGCGACGGTCAGGCACGTAGCAACGGCGAAATAGCGTCCGCGAGCAGTGTCAACAAGAGCCATAAGAGATGCGCGAGCTGCGTTCAGGGTTCAGGGGGAGCCGGGACATCGGTGGTGCGCGGCGCGCGCCCTTCTTTCTGCAGCGCGCGCCGCAACAGGAATTCTATCTGACCGTTAAGGCTTCGCAGGTCATCGTTCGCCCAGGTCTGCACCGCGTCGAGCACATCGCGGTCCATGCGGAGCAGAAACGATTTTCGTTCAGCCATGACGGTGTTGGCCTGACTCAGGTGTGCAACGAGCCAGTATTGACGACTGGCTGCGCCGCACGATCCGAACACAACACCACCAGCAGGTTACTCACCATCGCCGCCTTGCGTTCGTCGTCCAGCGTGACGATCTGCCGTGCACTGAGCGCTTCAAGTGCCATCTCGACCATACCCACCGCGCCCTCAACGATGGTCTGTCGCGCCGCGACGATGGCGCCCGCTTGCTGTCGCTGCAACATCGCCGCCGCAATCTCTTGCGCGTAGGCCAGGTGACTAATTCGCGCCTCGATCACTTCCACTCCGGCCTTGGCGAACCGTTCGTGCAGTGCTTCCATCAACCCCTTGGACACTTCCGCCGTGTGCGTGCTGAGCGAGATGTCGCCCGACCCATGCGCATCATATGGATACACCGAGGCCAGGGAACGGACCGCCGACTCACTCTGCATCGTGACGTACTGCACGTAGTCGTTGACTTCGAAAATCGCTTCGGCGGTGTCGATCACTTTCCACACCACGATCGCGCCGATTTCCACGGGATTCGATCGCGCATCGTTCACTTTGAGTTTGGTCGTCTCGAAGTTGCGCACGCGCAACGACACGGACTTCTTGATCATGAACGGATTGGCGAACCACAGTCCAGGCTTTCTCACGGTCCCCTTGTAGTTGCCAAATAGCGTGAGCACCTTGCCTTCATTGGGCGACACGGTAAACAGCCCCACGAGGGAAAGCAGGCTCACGAGGAATAGCGTGACTCCAGCTACGAGCATGAGCGGCGTCTTCGTTTTGGCACCCACGACGAACAGCCACAGACCGCCGATGAACGTGGCCAGCATCAAGACCAGGAATGGAATACCCGCTGTCGGCCGGGCATCAGTTTCGCGAAGCATATGAGATCCTTGTGGAGGGGGTAGTATCTATATGATATCACTACAATAGCAGTGTACGCAAATTGTCAAACGCCGGTTTCAGAGCGTTCAAATGCCCTTGATCTGCCAATTCGAGTGGCTGGAACCGTGTCGCGCACTTGCCACATGGCGGAGCGGCGGCGAATGTCGGAGATCTGTGTTCGCTTATGCCTCAGGAGGATGCTCCGTGGTTCCGATCTCGTCCCGTCTGCTACTCGTGGCCGCGCTGACCGCGCCGTCGATTGTCTTCGCGCAGGCCAAACCAACCGTCAAACCGGCGTCCGCGATGTCCGCCGTCGCCCCGCTCGCCGCCCCCTTCGATACTCTGGCGCTCAACGCCATCAAATGGCGTGAAATTGGCCCCTTCCGCGGTGGCCGGTCTTCCGCGGTCGCTGGCAGCGTCGCTCGGCCCAAAGAATACTGGATGGGCACCGTTGGCGGCGGTGTGTACAAGAGCACCGACGGCGGTGTCACCTGGCTGCCGATGACGGACAAATATTTCGGTGGCACGATTGGCTATATCGCCGTCGCACCGTCCAACCCCGATGTGGTCTATGTCGGCGGTGGAGAGTTTCCGGTGCGTGGCAACGTCTCGCACGGCGACGGCATGTGGAAGACCACCGATGCCGGCAAAACCTGGACGTTTCTTGGCCTAGCGGAAACGCGTCACATCTCGCGCGTGCGTGTGCACCCAACCAATCCCGATCTCGTGTACGTGGGCGCGCAAGGGCACGTCTGGGGGCCGAACGCCGAACGTGGCGTGTATCGCTCGAAGGACGGCGGCAAGACATGGGCAAAGATTCTGTTCCGCGACGACTCCACGGGCACTGCCGATCTGGCGATGGATCCCGTCAATCCCAACGTCATGTACGCTGGCTTCTGGCAGGTGTACCGCAAACCGTGGACGCTCAATTCTGGTGGCAAAGGGTCTGGCATGTTCAAGACCATCAACGGCGGCGATACATGGACGGAGATCACGCGCAACAAGGGGTTGCCACTCGGACTCTGGGGCAACATTGGCATTAGCGTCAGTGGCGCGAATGCGCAACGCATTTACGC
>JAYSVL010000105.1:0-2518 GCA_043718595.1 Gemmatimonadaceae bacterium | reverse complement strand
TTGCTCGGCCGCGGCGGCATGGGCGCTGTGTACGCCGCCGAACAACTCGAAGACGGGCGCCGCGTTGCTGTGAAGGTGCTGGCCGCAGAGCTCACACGCGATGACGATCGCGCGCGCTTTCTTCGCGAAGGCATCACTGCGGCGTCGATCAATCATCCGAACACGGTCTACGTGTATCGCACGGAAGAGATCGACGGTGTGCCCATCATCACGATGGAACTCGTCGACGGCGGCACGCTCGCGGAGAAGGTGGCCGAGCGCGGGCCGCTGCCGGTGGCGGAAGCGATCACCGACATCCTGCAAGTCATTGATGGATTGGAGGCCGCGCAGCAGCTCGGCATTCTGCACCGCGACGTGAAGCCGGGCAATTGTTTTGTCGGAGCGACGGGCGAAGTGAAGGTTGGCGACTTTGGGCTGTCGCGGCCGGTCGATCCGGTGGATCACGCACGGCTCACGCAGTCGGGATTGTTCGTCGGCACGCCAGTGTTCTCGTCGCCCGAACAGTTGATGGGCGACGCGCTCGATGTACGCTCTGACATTTATGCCGTTGGCGTTACGCTGTACTTCTTGCTGTCGGGGAAGTTGCCGTTCAACGCGGACAACGCGGTGCGCCTCATCGCAGCGGCGATGAGCGGCGCTCCGACGCCGATCGTGCAACAACGGCCGGACATACCGCCTGCGCTGGCGCATGTGGTGATGCAGTGCCTGTCGCTCAAGCGCGAGGATCGCTTTGCCGACTATGCGTCGTTGCGCACGCGTTTGATCGCGTGTTTGCCAGTCACACCAATCACGCTCCCGCTGCCTCGGCGGTTTGCTGCTGGCGTGCTCGATTCGCTCTTGGCCGGAGGTATCGGCGCAGGTTTGGTATGGATTGTTTTTTTCATCGCCGGTGCTCATCAACCGAGCAACGCGTGGATTGATGTGTTCGAGGCCCTGCCGTGGTGCCTACTGTGGGGTGTTCTTGAAGGGCGCTGGGGGTGGAGTCCTGGCAAGCTGCTGCTGAACGCGCGTGTGGTGCGTTCGGATGGCACCATGCCAGGCGTGAGCCGAGGCATTGTGCGTGCCGCTGTCGTGTGGGCCTTCCTTGCGGTTGGCGACGTGGGTGTTGCAGTTGATGGGGACATGATGTGGTTCGCGGTTGTGGCATTCGCTGCGTTCGCCGTGCTGTTTGCGCGAGCGCGTCGGCGCAACGGATGGCTGGCCGAGCATGACCGGCTCACCGACACGCGCGTTGTCTCTGTCGCTAAGACAAGTCCACGCGCCGTGCCTGCCGCACCGTTGGCAACTATCGCACTCGATCACCCGGCGGACGGTGAGCGCATTGGTCCGTACGTCATCACGGATCGTTTCACCTCGCCAGCCGATGTTGTGGTCGCATTCGATCCGTCGCTGCGCCGCACGACGTGGATTGTCCGGCAGCTCGGCGTAACGATCTCGCCAGGCGTCGCGCTGCGCGAACACGCACGTGCGGGTGCACTAAGGTGGATTGGCGGACGCGCATCCGAAACGGAACGGTGGGATGCGTATGCGGCGATCGACGGACGCAGCCTGCACGAGCGGCTCACTCAGTCGGCCGGCTGGGCAGACGTACACGGATGGTTACGCGACATCGTCAATGAACTCCTCGCGCGAGACGCACCGGCGCAGGAACTCGCGACGCTGACTGTTGATCACGTGTGGATTACTGATGTTGGTCGCGCGGTGCTGTTACCGTTTCGAACAGGTGCGTCGAAGGCCGAGTCGCGTGCATCGGGCCACTTGCTTCGCCAGGTCGTCCAGTTGGTGAACCAGGCGGATTCGCGCGCGCTGGCACGGGACACGTGGCCTGCACGGTCGTACACGTTGTTGCAGCAGATAGATGACGCAATGGTCGCACTGCCCGAGATGCAACGCGCGCTTGACGTGTCGAGCGGACTGACGGCGAGTATGACACGACAACGGCGCTTCACGATTTGGTTGGTGCTCGGAGTGCCGACCGTGGTGTTTGCCGCACTCATCGCGATTTCCTCGGACAGCGAAAGGGCACCGTCGGACGAGGCGCTACGTAGTCTGACGTCGTTTGCGCGGGAGCGATGGACGGTGGACTCGTTGACCGAACAGCAGGCACTGGTAGGCATCTACATCGCGGGTCACTACCGCCACATTGTGTCGGACACTTCGAACGCTGCCGACAAGTTGAGCAAAAGGACACTGCGCTTGACGGACTCTATCATCAAAGCGAACCCGGTCGTGCAGCCCGAACGTTTGCGTCTCGCCGAACAATTGGTCGACTCGACGTGGCGAGGCAGAGTTCCCGGTGTGAATGACGGGTACATGATTTTTGCGTTGACGTTTCTGGTCCTGCTTACGGCTGCAACGTCGATCGGAGCTGCTGTCACAGTACGGCGCGGATACATCGCCCGTCTACTTCTTCTTGAGATCATCACGCCAGACGGTGTGCCCGCAGGACGAGCACGATTGGCGTTTCGACAGCTGCTCATTTGGGTTTGGCTTTGGCTGCCGGCATTGGTGATCCTGA
>JAYSVL010000104.1:0-2519 GCA_043718595.1 Gemmatimonadaceae bacterium | reverse complement strand
CGCTGCGCCCGCGATCACACGGGCGCACGCGAACCGTGACGTATCGCGTGCGCGTCCTCACCAGAAACCGACCAAAACGACCTAAGTGAACAGCATTGGTTCTAACCCGCGTTGCTGCCGCCACTGCGGCCGATGTATTGTGTATAGGATGAGTTTCGTGTGGCCGCAGTGCAGCAGAACGCATTTTCGTTAGCCTGCGATGGGCTTGGCGTCGGAACGAGGTGACGGATTGCGTCTTGACGAAGTACCCAAGTCATCTCATTCAGAGTGATCTAGGTGCGTCTCAGCATGTTCGCCACATCCAGCCTCGTTGCCGTGCTTGGTGCGTGCGCCGCCGACCCAGTGACGCCAATCGTGATTGTGCGAGACGTTTCAGCACCGGTTCAGACGGATTCGCTCGCGTATCAGCTTCGGCGAACGGAGATCTTTTACGAGGGCCGCATTAGCCTCGTATTCACCAACCGTGATACACGTGCCGTCGAAATCACGAATTGCAATGGCTTCACATCTGTCGGGCTCGAGAAGCTGGTGGGTGAGCGCTGGGTGTTTGCATGGTCACCCGTGCTTGCCGACTGTCTCAGCCGTCCGATCGTCGTGGCACCGGGCGCAACGTTTCGTGCTGAGTTTGGCATCAACGCGGGGCGGCCTGGCACGAATGCCGAACCCAAATTCGAAGTAAGCCAGGTGGATGGGGTGTATCGCGTGGTCTGGGGCAGCCTTACGTACGTTGGGCCCGGTTCGGGTGTTGTGCCAGCGAGTGAGCGCACCTCGAATCGATTCGCGCTGATCGTGCGTTAATCAACTCAAATACAATTGTGGTCCTCCGGCCGCGTATCGCGAGAGTACGGTGCAACGCGCGCAGGCTAACCCGCGTTGCTGCCGACACTGCGGCCGGCGTTCGGTGAGCAGGAGTAGCTTTGGTGAGGCCGCAGTGCAGCAGAACGCATTTTCGTTAGCAAGCCTTTCACGCACAATAGCCACCCGATGCGCGTCTCTTTGAAAGCGGTTGGGCTCGGGATTGCGACGGATCTCGGCCTCACCAATTTGCTGCTACTTCCCGTGGTCGGCGGCGTGATCGCGAGTCCTGCGATCCAAGCCTTACCGGCATCGGCGCAGAGCGCAGCGTGGCTCGCGATGCTGACGGCGCCGTCGTCGCCTGTGTATACCATCGGCATGGTGCTCGGCGCGCTTGCGAGCGCATGCGGTGGGTGGGTCGCGGCGGCGGTCGCGGAACGCGACGAGCTGCTGCACGGTGCGCTGTCCGCAGTCGGGTGTATGGCGCTCGGCCTATACTCTTGGCGCAGCGGGTCCGATGCAACCTCGCCAGCGACCCATTTCGCGTTCTTCGTGCTGTCACCAGCGCTTGGCGTGCTTGGCGCTGCGGTCCGTCGACGCGGTGTGCGTCGCGCCCGCGAACGTGCTCCGGTGTCGGCGGCACACCGCGGCGGCAGGTGGGTCGTACTCGCGCTGGACTACCTGATGATTGCTGTGTCGGTGTTTGTCACGATCGTGTACGTCACGCTCGGCGTCATCGCACCAACAGCCGCGGCGCCCTATGAGGCCGCGACCGTTGTGGTGTTGGCGAGCTACGGCGTCGCGCTGTTCGCCCTGTATGCCGCCGCGGCGCATGCGTTGCGGACTGGCCATCGGTACCGCTGGCCCGCGCATGCGGTTGCTGTCGGGCTGACCGTGTTGCCGCTCGTTCTCGCGCGCTAGCCGGCTTGCTAACCCGCGTTGCTGCCGACACTGCGGCCGGCGGTCAGTGATCAGGAGTAGCTTTGGTGTGGCCGCAGTGCAGCAGAACGCATTTTCGTTAGGCTGAACTCAGATCATTCGTTCGCGTTGACGATGTGACCACGGAAGTCATTCTGATCGAGCCAGATTTCAACGCCCTTGTGGCGACGATTGTGGGCCTTCCAGTTGCGCGAGCGTGGCGCGGCCATGGCTCGGCAGTCTTTCTTGAGCTCGGGAAATTGCGCGCAGGCACTCAGCGAGTCTCGGAACGCGCGCGCGGGCCGGCCGGTCAGTTCGGCGAAGCAACGATCATGATCGAGTGGAGCTGGCGTGTAGAACGCAGGCGTTCCATCCAGTTCGGCAGCTTCAGTAGCGAGACACGAATTGACAGCGGCATCGCTTCACTCGTGGGTCCGACAGTTGTGGCGGTCAGCGTGGTCGGGCGATTGCCGGAGCTCGTGCTTTCGCTCTCTGATGGCCGGTGGGTACATTCATTCATGACTGCAGGAGGCCAGCCTGTTTGGACGATCTTTCTTCCGGATGCGAGTTGGCTCTGCGTCGCACATGGGCACATCACACACGAAGTCAGCAATCAGCGGCGACGCTCCGTGCGGGCGAGTTCAGCCTAACCCGCGTTGCTGCTGCCACTGCGGCCGCTGGTCGGTGAGCAGGAGCGAGATCGTGCAGCCGCAGTGCAGCAGAACGCATTTTCGTTAGGAAGCTTCTCTCGCCAGTGGCGCACGGCTTGCCACGCTAGCTTCGGAGCATAAGTGTATTCGCGCGAT
>JAYSVL010000103.1:0-7366 GCA_043718595.1 Gemmatimonadaceae bacterium | reverse complement strand
GCGGCGTACGGCTATGATTTGACGCGCATGCCGTTTGTCATTCAGTACAATAAACGCGATCTGCCCAACAGCGCCCCCCTCGACGAGCTGCAGTCCATGCTCAATCCGGGCTGGGAAGTGACCGACCAGGCGCGCATGCGTGGACTGGCGGATCCGTTCCGTCCTGGCGAGCTTTTGGTGACGCAACTACCGACCGGCGAATGGGTGGAGCGCGCTCCGTATTTCGAAGCAGTTGCCGTGACTGGTGACGGAGTGTTTGATACGTTGAAAGCCGTGTCCAAGCTGGTTCTCAAGACGCTCGCCTGACCCCCCGTGAATCTTCCCAACGCGATCACCGTCGGACGCATTGCCCTGACGCCGCTGATTGCGTGGTTGCCATTCACCACCACCACGTCGGCGCGATTGCTCGCGTTCGCACTGGTTGTTGTCGCCGCCGTCACGGATTATTGGGACGGTCATCTCGCGCGCCAGCACAACATGGTCACCGATCTCGGGCGTCGGCTTGATCCACTCGCCGACAAGTTGTTGCTGGTGGCGACGCTCGTCCCGATGTACTTGCTCCAGCGCCACTACAGCGTGATCACCCCGCTTGTTGGCGTTTTGCCAGAACCGTCGCCCTTTCTCTTTGTGACGCCGTTCGCGCGGGTATCCTTCCCGCTCTGGATGCTGCTGATCGTGCTGGGCCGTGAGCTGTGTATGACGATCTTTCGTCAGATCGCAGCGCGTCGTGGGCTCGAGGTCGCCGTCATCGGCCCGGCCAAGTGGAAGACAGCGTTCCAGTCGATCTGGATGGGCTCCGCCTATTGCTGGTTCTTTGCCGTTACGCTTGCCGGCAACAGCGGATGGCTCGACCGATCACCATGGCGCGCCTTTGCCGCCTTCAACGGAACGGTGGGCGTGCTGAGCATGACGGGCGCCGTGGCGTTGACGTTGTGGAGCCTGTGGCTCTACATGCGCCGCTATGGCAATCAGGTGCTGCGCGGACCGGTGCGCGCGGCGCACTAACTTTCCTTGTATGAATCTTGAAATCGTCACGATCGGCGATGAGCTGTTGCTGGGCTTCACGATCGACACCAACGCCGCCGACATCGCGCGCGAGCTGGCCGCCTTAGGAATTCGTGTGGTGCGACGCGCCACCGTTGGCGACGACGCCGACGTCATCACGACCGCCGTCCGCGAGGCACTCGATCGCACCGGGGCCGTGATCACCACCGGCGGACTCGGACCCACGGCTGACGATCGCTCCAAGCCATCCATCGCCGCCATCTTCGGGCAGGAGATGGTCCTCGATACCGAGATTCTCGCCAACCTGGAAGCACGGTGGCACAAACGGTTCGGGCATGCGCTGCCGATCAGCAATCGACAGCAGGCGATGGTACCCGCCGGGGCGACGATCCTGCAAAATCGGCACGGGTCGGCTCCCGGTATCTGGCTTGAGGACGGACAGCAGCGATGGGTCGCGATGCTTCCCGGCGTGCCCCGTGAGATGCGTGGCATGCTGGGCGATACCCTGTTACCACTGCTGCAGGCACGCTCTGGCGCAGGCGGACCCGTGATTCGCTCGCGCACACTACGCACCGCCAACATCGCTGAATCTGCCGTCGCCGATCGCTTGGGGGAGCTTGCCGGTGGTGTCCTTGGTTTGTCGCTCGCCTATCTGCCAGGCATTGACGGCGTCGACCTCCGCATCACGTCAACGGCGCTTCCTGCTGACGATACCGAACGTTTGCTGACCAACGCTGTTGCTCTCGTTCGCGCCAAAGTCGCGCGCTATGTGTATGGTGAAGACGACGACGACCTGGCCGCGATCATTCTGCGTGAGTGCGTGGAGCGACAGTTAACGATCGCCGTCGCCGAGAGCTGTACGGGAGGTTTGCTCGGCAGCCGACTGACCGCGATTCCGGGGTCGAGTGCTGCATTTCTCGGCGGCACCATCGCCTACAGCAATGACGTCAAGATTCGTGAACTTGGGGTAGCCGCTGCAGACATCGCTGAACACGGCGCCGTGAGCGAGTCTGTCGCGAAGGCAATGGCTTCGGGAGTCCGACGCCGCTTTGAGAGTGCCGTTGGCGTCGGCATTACCGGTGTCGCCGGCCCCGATGGTGGTTCGGCGGAGAAGCCGGTCGGGACCGTGTGGGTGGCGATCGATATCCAGGGCGACGTGCACGCGGTGCGCGCCGTTTTCCCGGGCGATCGCAACGAGATTCGGTATCGCGCCGGCCAGTTAGCGCTCGACCGCATCCGACGGGCGTTTGCCAACGATCACGACAGCGTCGCGTGGATGGCCCGTGCCTGAGTCTCCTTCTAAACTTTCAGTGATCGAACGCGTACGGACGCGAGGACGGTGTGCATTGCGCGCGCCACTTCGTCTTCGTCATTGCAACTCCGCCTGTGCAAGCCAAGGACCATGACAGATCCGACACATGCCGTACCCGAAGAGAACATCCTGCTCGACGCCGACGCTGATGCTGCGTCGACTCCCGAGCTTGATCCGGTCGAGAAGGAACTGCTCGACCAGAAAGACCGTTACCTTCGCCTCGCCGCCGAGTACGATAACTTCCGACGCCGCGCGGTGAAGGAACGGCAAGAGGCTGGTTGGCGTGCGCAGGGCGACCTGGTGCGCGGCATTCTCGACGCGTTGGACGACGTGACACGGTTCGCGCACGTTGACCCCGCAACGGTGACCTCACAAACGGTCGTCGACGGCGTGTTGATGGTCGAGAGGAAACTGTTCAAGTCACTCGCCGGACATGGTTTTGAAACCATCGATCCGACCGGTCATCCGTTTGACCCGGCGCAGCATGAAGCGGTGAGCACGGCTCCTGCAGCGAGTGCGGAAGACGATGGCGTCGTGGCGGCAACGTTTCAGGTAGGCTACGTGATTAACGGTCACGTGCTGCGACCGGCGCGTGTCGTCGTGAAGCAGTTTACCGACAGTGCGTCGACACGAGCTCACTGAGCATGGCGAACGCCAAGGACTTCTATACGGTGCTCGGAGTGTCGTCATCGGCCACTGTCGACGATATCAAAAAGCAGTACCGTCGTCTCGCGAAGAAGCATCATCCAGACGCCAACCAGAGTGATCCGAAGGCGTCCGAACGCTTCAAGGAAATCTCTGAGGCGTACAACGTCCTTGGCGATGCAGAGAAGCGAAAAGAGTATGACGACATGCGACGCCTGGGTGCCTTTGGTGGCGGCGCGTCACGCGCATCATATGCGGGGCAGGCGCGCCCCGGAGGATTCGGTACAACGCGTCCTGGACAGTCGGGCGCGGGGACATTCACCGACTTTGACGTCGGCGGTATCGGCGGTTTGGGCGACCTGTTCTCGTCGATGTTTGGCCAGGGTGCCAATCGACAACAGAAAACTGGACCGCAGCGCGGTGAAGCCGTAGAGAAAACCGTCGAAGTGCCATTTCGTGTTGCTGCCATCGGTGGCAAGGTGCCCGTTGAACTTGAAGTGAGCGAAGAATGCGCCACTTGTCACGGGCTCGGCGCAGCGCCGGGTGCAACGCTCAAGCCCTGCGGCGAGTGCAGCGGACGCGGTGTCATTTCCTTCGGTCAAGGCAGCTTCGCGGTGAATCGTCCGTGCCCTGTGTGTATGGGTCGCGGGCAGGTACCCACGGAACGGTGCCCAACATGCAACGGTAACGGCGAACAGCGCTCGCGTCGTCGCGTGTTGATCACCGTTCCGGCCGGTGCGGAGAGCGGAACGAAGGTGCGCATGAAGGGGCAGGGTGGCAAAGGCGCTGCCGGCGGACAGGCGGGTCACCTGGTCATCACCTTTGACGTGCAGCCCGACCGTTTCTACAAGCGAGAGGGGCTAGACCTCATCGGCACGGTACCGATCAACATTCCGCAGGCGACACTCGGTTCGCGCATCACCGTGCGCACGCTCGACGAGAAAAAGGTGACGATCAAAATTCCTGCCGGCACCTCGGCAGGGAAACGGTTTCGTATCGCCGGTCACGGCGTTGAGAAAGAGGGTAAACGCGGGGATCTACTTGTCGAAGTCACGATCACCGTGCCCGAGACGTTGTCGGAGGCCCAGGAGAAAGCGATGCGCGAGTTTGCCGACGCGGGTGGGCTCAAGTTCTGATGGTGTGCACACGCGACGCCGGGTCGGCCTTCGCGTGGACACGCCGCTACGTGGCGTGCGTCCTGCTGGTGTTCGTAGCAGCACGCTCCGTCGACGCACAGTCGGTACTCGCCACCAACGATCCGCCGCCGGACACACTACGATGGCGCGCGAGTCATTGTCTGTCAGGCGTCACCTACGGTGCACCGCAAAAACTCGCCGCGTCTTACGCCGGTGGCTTCGTGCGCGAAGGTGTTGGTGACACGGCGAGCGACTACTGCGCGTTCGCGGCGCTCAAGTTGGGCTTTGGCGGAGTGCGTGGCGCATTAGGGTTTGCGCAGGCGAAGGGGCCGCTCGGGTCTGGTGCTGCGCTCTCAGGCAACGTACTGCGCACGTTTTCATCACCCACAGGTGCGACCGCGAAACGCACGTATGTCGGCGCGTCGTTGCATGTGTGGCCGCTCCTTGGTGTTGGTGGCGAGATCGGCTACTTCGTGCGACTGGGCGATGCGGCGGGCGCGCCGTCTGTCCAGCGTCGTCTCGTGACGTGGTCCGTCGGATTCGGCTACTAACAGGCAGCGCGTAGAGGTGCTGCAGTACGCTAGGCCGCGACGATGTGCAGTGAGCGACCGCTGCGCTGGCCATGCGTGACGTCGCGCATCCCGCGCTCGATCACCCCGCCACCCAACACCACGTCGTCGTCGAACAGCACCATCGACTGGCCCGGCGAAATTGCCGACACCGCCTCGTCGAGCGCGAGTTCAATCGAGTCGTCATCAATTGCGACAACCGTCGCCGGAACGGCGCGCGCACGACTGCGCACCTGTACGTGCACACTATCGCCAACGTGTGGCGCGTCCGCCAACCAATTCAGTTCGCGCGCCTGCAGACCACGACCAAGCAGTGCGCTGCGTGGGCCAATGACCACGGCGCGCTCGGCCGGCACGATTTCCACCACGAACATCGGTTCAGCAAATCCGCCGGGCAACCCTTTGCGCTGGCCGATTGTGTAGCGCGCAAATCCCGTGTGCTCGCCGATTATCTCTCCGGTAAACAACCGCAGCGGCCCCGCACTGAGGGCAGGTGCGTCGTGGCCAAGATGTTCTTCCAGCACCCGCACATGATTGCCGTCTGGCACAAAACAAATGTCCTGACTCTCCACCTTTTCGGCTGTGCGCAAACCAAAACGGCGGGCAATCTCACGCGTCTCCGCCTTTGTTTGTCCACCGATTGGCAGCACCAAGCGATGGAGCACCGAACGATCGATGCCCCAGAGGAAGTAACTCTGGTCTTTGGCTGGATCGAGGCCGCGCACGAGTGTCGCGTGACCGCGTGCTTCACCCATGCGCGCGTAGTGACCCGTGGCCAGCCAGTGTGCGTCCACGGCGTCGGCCTTGGTGAGCAAGTCACGAAACTTCGTGAACGTGTTGCAGCGCACGCACGGAATCGGCGTGCGACCACGTGCGTATTCGTTGACAAAGTCGGTCAGCACGTCGTGTCCAAATCGGTCGACCAGATTCGTCACGTAGTGCGGAATGCCCAGTCGCTCGCACACACGACGTGCATCGCTGGTAGAATCGAGCGAACAGCATGGGCGATCCGGCACGTCGCTTCCGTCGTCGTGCAACTTCATCGTCACACCAACCACATCGCATCCGCGCTCCACCAAGAGCGCAGCCGCAACCGACGAATCCACACCGCCGGACATGGCGACCAGTACGCGCTCCCCGCGCTGTGGCTCACGCGCGTCACGCACGTTGGCGCCCATCAGTCGTACGCGGGCACGGGCGCGCCCCGGGCCTTGGTGGCGAGTGTGCCCAGCACTTGGGTCACGCGGGCCACGCTGGCTTCATCGCTCAGACAGCCGAGTGACAAACGCAGTGACGCATTGGCCAGTGCGACGGGCACACCCATCGCCGTCAACACGTGTGATGCAGAGACGCTTCCACTCTGGCACGCCGATCCGGCGCTGCAGGCAATGCCGCGCATGTCGAGCGCCATCAGCATCGACTCGCTGTCAGTGCCGGGAATGGCCACGTTCGTAATGTGCGGAGCACGCGTCGCGCCAACACCGTGAATGATCACGCCGGGAATTAGTTCACGCAGCGCGGCTTCGAGCGTGCGCTGCAACGCACTCAATCGCACATGCTCGTGTGCACGTTCGGCGATCGTGCGCTCAGCGGCCATCGCCAAGCCCACAGCAAACGCAACGTTCTCTGTGCCGGGTCGTCGACCACGGTCTTGCGAACCCCCGTGAAACATCGGTTCGAGCGGCGTCTTGCGGCGGATGTACAGCGCGCCAATCCCTTTTGGTGCACCGAGCTTGTGTCCAGAGATGGACAGTAGGTCGAACGGCGTCGCCGCCGCATGGATCGTGAATTTGCCGAACGCCTGCACGGCATCGGTATGAAAGACCGCACCGACACTCTTCGCGTGCGCGGCTAGCGCTGGCACGTCCTGCAAGACACCGGTCTCGTTATTGACCCACATCACGCTCGCGATGGCGACATCCGCATCGAGACAGTGGGCAAAATGTTCGCCATCCACGACACCGTTCTCGTCGACGCGCAGCATGCGCTCGCTGCCTCCTTCCTGCGCGACCTGATGCACCGCCGCGAGCACGGCTTTGTGTTCAATCGGTGTCGTGACCGCGGCACCGCGTCCCGATGCGCGTAACGTGCGCGCCACGCCAAGAATGGCGAAGTTGTCGGCTTCGGTGCCGCCGGAGGTAAAACACATTTCGTCCGCGTGCGCGCCCAAACACGCCGCCAGCCGCTCGCGCGCTTCGTCCAGCGCGACGCGCGCGTCGCGTCCCCAGCGATGCACGCTGGACGGATTGCCGAAACGCGGCCCGAAGAACGGCGACATCGCGGCCATCACATCGTCGCGGACTGGCGTCGTCGCGGCGTGGTCGAGATACACGGGCGTGGTCATCCAGAGAAACCTATTGCCACCGGCGACCGAGTGCATAGTCCGCCCGTAGCGTGACGGTCGCCCTACGCGTGCCTGCGCAAGAGGGCGCGTACGGGAGCGGCATCGGCACCGAAGACGGCAAGCGGCTGCGCCAACAATTCGTACACGCCGGGATCGACATGGTTGAGCGACAAATTCTCGAGCACATACGCGCTGTGGGCGAACAGCGCATGATGCACCTGCAGCGTGGTGCTCGTTCGCGCATCCACACTCGGCGCGTCTGTGCCCCACAGCCGTAACCCGCGCGTTGCGAGCCAGACGGCCGCTTCTTCATCAAGCGCTGGCCATGCCTCGGGAAATGCGCCCTGCGAGACCG
>JAYSVL010000102.1:0-2533 GCA_043718595.1 Gemmatimonadaceae bacterium | reverse complement strand
GTCGCCACACCATTGACGGCGTTCACAGTCGTGGTTCCCGTGAGCGCACCGTTGCCGCTTCCGATCGCAACGGTCACCGCCGCCGTGCTGCTGGTGAGATTGTTGGCGGCGTCGCGTATCGCTACCACTGGCTGCGCGGTGAGCACCGCACCGCTGACGGCGCCGACCGGTTGCGTGGTGATCACCAACTGCGTCGCCGCACCGGTGGTGCCCGTGGCGTTGAATGTCACTGGACTTCCGGACAGGCGCGCCGCTGACGCGGTCACGGTGTTCGCGCCGAGTGTCGCACCCTGCGTCCAACGTGTCAGCGTCGCGATGCCGTCAGCCGGTTAGGTTGCGAAGCCCAAGGCTTTGGCCACGTCGCGCTGGCGCTGATCTAGCGTGAAGAACACGAGGTCACCCGGAGCGGGAGCGAGGTAGAGCGCAGTCGCGAGGTGCCAGCAATCAGCGCCTCGCAGATAGCCTGCCTCAAGTACCGCCTCGATCTCCGCGCTGAGCGAACGAATGGGAGTGACCCACTCAATCGCGTCAAGCAGACGAAAGTCGAACTCGCGACGCTCTCGACGCAGCGCGCAACGGAGCTCGGCCTCCAGCAGCTGCGCGGAATGCACTCCATCAAAGGCGCGAAGTCGCTGGGCCTGCATGGCTGCCGTGCGCTCCTCGAACGCAATGGCGACTATCACCGAACTGTCGACGTACGCTTCCAACACTAGCGATCCTCGAGAAACCGCTTGAGCGCGCCCGGCTTTCGCTTCCCGAGGGGAAAGGATCCGGGGTCCGACGGTTTCCTCGTAGCGGGGATGATCGCACCCTGTGCCCTCAAGTCAGCGATTCGTTCGGCAAGCGTCTGCGTTTCTGGCGCCTTCTCGATTGGCCGCAGTTCGGCGACGGGTTCGCCGTGTACGGTAATGACGAACGTCTGCCCCTCGCGCACCTGGCGGACGAGCGCGGACAGTTTGGCCTTTGCGTCGTAGATGGAGTATTCCTCAGACATGACCTGAATCTGGTTAGTCTGGTCAGACTAGTCAATACAGGAGACACCGAGCCGCGGACACCGCGCTCGTCGTGCCGCGCGCGGTGCAATGGCTCACGCAGCCGTGAACCTACGAACAGTAGGGAATCGCCTCGTTCCATCCGATGATGCTGTAGCCCACCGTCATGGCGCACGTGACGCCGATGTGTTTCATGCGCGCGACGGCCACCCAACCGCGATTGTTCGCTTCGAGAATGGAGACCTCGATGGTCGACGGGATATCCAGCTTCAGCTGCTCGACCGACGTGGTGTACTGTCTACCCTCTGCATACGCGCCTTCCTGATTGCCGACCATTCGCCGGAGGATGGCCGTCAACGTCAATTTCGCCTCACTGCGTTCGGCGGGTGTCACGGCGCGCATAGCTGTCGCAACAACGGGTCCCTTCGCCGACGCGTGCGCGCGAATGGGAATGCGCATGATCTGCGGTAGGTCGTCAGCATCGATGGTGCGCCCCAGTGCCACCGTGTCGTTCGCATGCTCGAAGCGAAACGGTGTAGGAAACTCATACGCGGTTCGCTTGCGTCCGGCGCGGTCAAAGACGATCCACGACTTGGCACTGAACTGGGATGCCACCCACAAGTCGCCATTGTCCGCCTGCCGAATGACCAGGGGCGGCCGCACCGTTCCTGAACTCGCAAGCACCTGCCGAATCGATTCGGCCAACGGTGGCCGCACGCTCTCCAGCGAGGCATTCAGCACAATCGCACCATCGGCAACCCAGACGGCACGGACAGCAAGTGCTGCCGCATCGGCTCCGGTCGCGAGGACACGAGCAAACGATCCGTCGGGCACGAGCAGCGACCATCGCTGCAGCGACGCATCGTATGCCGCGATGGAATCCGCACGATATCCGATGAACTGCGGCGCACTCCGGTATTCAGCAGGTCCGGCACCAGCACGCGCCACCTGACGAATGCTTCCCGCGCGACCTTCACGAACCCACACCGTGACGGGTTTGGTGTCTGCAAAGAGCACGCTGCCGGATTTGGTGATGCGCATGCCGCCCAGTGACGCCACCTCCATGGGTTCGCCATCTCGTTCCAGTGAGATGATGGATGGGGCCGCTGCTGTGACGGCGCGCGCCGCGGGTTGTGCGGTGGCCACTCCAGCACTGAGCGCGCACAGAAACGTTGTGCACACCGTCGTGCGGACGAAGAACCCGGGGCGAGTGATGCTGGCGTTGCGCATTGACATCGTTTTCGAGGATCGAGGGCAGAGGCATACTGGTAGTGCGTCCACTGCCCGGACGACCGGCAGGCGTGCAGGGTCTCAGCCCTGCAACTCTTCCCGACTGCGTCACCTGCGCCACACACGACAACTGGCTGCCCAGCCATCCGAAACGACGCCGATAGTGCCGAAGCCCACGACAGTCGGCAGACGAATCTGGATCGAGCGCATCGGCGGGCGGGGCTCCACACGTTGGGGCTGGAGATTACGACGCTGAGACACCGAGGAGCTGAAAAGGGTTTGTCAAGAAAAGGGGGAGCAACGGTGGTTGC
>JAYSVL010000101.1:0-24994 GCA_043718595.1 Gemmatimonadaceae bacterium | reverse complement strand
CTGAATTGTCATGCCGTACACAGGTGACGCCGGCAGGTTGAGCTGCAGCGGTTGCCAGAGATCGCCATCGTTGTGCGACACGTAGATGGCGTTCTCGGTGCCGAGGTAGAGCAATCCCTTGCGCACGGGATCTTCGCGAATGATGTGCGCGTAGCCCATCGGCACCTTCGGTAAACCATTCGTGATGGCCGTCCACGTCTTGCCGTAATCGTGCGTGCGGTACACGAAAGGGTCGCGATTGTTTTCCTGATGCGCGTCGTTGATGATGTACGCTGTGGCCGCGGCAAACCGACCGGGCTCCACGTGACGCACCGAGCCCCACATCGGCATGTTCGGCACGTTGGCGGTCACGTTGGTCCAGGTGACGCCATTGTTGCGCGTGACATGTACCAGTCCGTCGTTGGAGCCCGTCCACATGACACCGCGCTGCACTTTCGATTCCGCGATGGCGTGAATGACGTCCGCGTATTCGACACCGATGTTGTCTGGTGTGAGCCCGCCGGAGATGCTTTGTTTGGTTTTGTCGTTGCGCGTCAGATCCGGACTGATCTCCTTCCAGCTACGGCCGCCATCAATTGAGCGGTGCACGTACTGACTGCCGGTGTAGATGACTCTCGGGTTGAAGGGAGAAATCTCAAATGGCGCATCCCAGATGAATCGATACTTCACGTCAGCCGCCGCGAATCCACCGGTGGATTGCGGCCACACTTCGACATTCGCGCCCGTCTTTGAACGCAAGTCGAAGCGCACCACGATGCCACCACGACTGCCCGATCCCGATGCGGTCGACCACACGAGATTGGTGTCGACAGGGTCGGGTGTCGCGAATCCACTCTCACCACCCTGGATTGAATGCCACACGCTGCGCGGAATCTGTCCACCAGACCGCGTGTTGCTTGGTCCCCGATACGACGGACCGTCCTGACGATTGCCGTAGACCCAGTACGGCACGCGCGTGTCAGTGGTGACGTGATACATCTGGGCGATGGGCAACTGGATCTTGAGCCACTCGCGCCCGCGCGTGGTCGAGATCGATACGCCCTGGTCGTGTCCAACGACCATGCGACTGGCGTTGTTCGGATCGATCCACATGTCGTGGTGATCACCACCGGGCGCAGTGAGCGGGAGCGTTGGCGCACCGCCCGCCACCGCACCTGCTGCAGCACCACCTGCCGCAGCACCACCTCGGCCGCGCCCACCGCCACCACGTCCACCGGTTGACGCAGTCACACCGCCGTCGAGCGTGCGCAAGAATGACGCGCAGGTGAAGTACGCTTCATCCGGATTGTCGGTTGATGCTGTGACGCGCGTGTAATACGCCTGACGACAGGCCAGGTCGCGATTGTAACTCACCACCTTCCAGTTCGCGCCGCCGTCATCGGATCGCCACAACTCGCCGTTGTCGACGTCTTCGTCTTTGAGCGGTACACCATCAGCCGTTTCAATGAGCGCATACACGCGATTGGGATTGGACCGCGCGATTGACAAGCCGATCTTCCCAACCGCATGCAGCGGAAGACCATTGCCTTTGAGTTTGGCCCACGTCGTGCCACCGTCAGTCGACGTAAAAATGCCGCTGCCCGGACCACCGGATTGCCGTCCCCACGTGCGCAACTCAAGCGTCCACATCGCGGCGAACAGCTTGTTGGGATTCTGCGGATCCATCACCACATCAATGGCGCCGGTGTTTTCGTCGACGAACAACACCTGTTGCCACGTGCGTCCGCCATCGGTGGTGCGATAGAGTCCGCGGTCGCGCTGTGGTCCGTAGCTAAAGCCCTGCGCGGCGACGAAGACGATGTCGGGATTGGTCGGATGAATCACGATGCGCCCGATGCGTCCGGACTGTGGCAGCCCCATGTTGGTCCACGTGCGTCCGGCGTCGGTGCTTTTGTACACGCCGTCGCCGACGGAAATGTGGCTCCGGATCCACGGCTCGCCGGTGCCCGCCCACACGGTGTTCGGATTGCTGGTCGACACGGCAAGTGCGCCAACCGAGTGCACGGCTTGCGTGTCGAAGATGGGGTCCCAGTGCACGCCACCGTCGGTGGTTTTCCAGAGCCCGCCCGACGCCGCGCCTGCATAGTACGTGTTCGGGTCGCCCACCACACCGCTCACGCTGGATACGCGGTTACCCACGGGTCCGATGTAACGCCACCGGAGGGCGGCGGCAGCCGACGGTGTGTACTGCGCGAATGCGGCGCGCACCGTGGTCAGGGCAAGTGCTGACGTAAGCGTGGCGATCGCGAGCACGCGGCGATGTGTCGTGAACGGGCATTGCACCGACATAGACGAGTCCTGGGAGAGCGTCCGGCAGATCTGGGAGGGTTGTCGCGCAATGTTCGCCCCGACCGGGGGCACATTCAAGGGCCTGCTGCCGCCCGCGGCTATTCCGGCTTGCCCTCCAGAGGGGTAGACGGGGCTGCAAATCCCCTGACCGGTTTTGGCGTCGCGGTGGCTCCGTCGAGAAAGCCGCGCAGCGCCTGCAGGATGGAGCGTAGCTCATGATCATGATCGCTGACCCTTCCTTCAAGCTCCGCAAGTCTCGCCGCCAGCACGGTTTGACTGACGACCCACTCTCGCAATGACAGGAAGGCCCTCACGACAAAAACGCTCATTTGGACAGCTCGCGGGCTGTTCAGCACAGCAGCTGCCATGATCGCCCCGTGCTCGGTGAACGCGATCGGCCGATATTTGAGATTCGACCCCGCTTCAAGATCACACCCTGTGATCTTGAACGCGCTACTTGGAGTGCCTCGTCGTCGGTGAGTTGGAATGCGAAGTCGCTTGGGAAGCGTGTCTGGCTGCGCTTTACCGCCTGATTCAGAACCCGCGTCTCAACACCGTAGATCTCCGCCAGATCGGCCGCGAGAATCACGCGCTGACCGCGAATGCTTTGGATTGGTACTGACGCGTGACGGGCGTGGTCGAGCGGGCTACGATCGACAGGCGACGGCAATGATGATGGCATTCTTCACGATAGCGCCCTTCGCGAATTCTCCGTGACCATTTCGCCACAAGTGGTACCAAAATCACGCTACGCACGATGCAGGTCGTGGCATCAGCCCGCAGGCGTTCACGAACTGAAGCGAAAGTTTCGCGCGGCACGGCTGAAGCTGAAGGGCCATGAGACCTCACCACTTGCGGCAGGAATGCCATCGTGCCGGTGATAACATTTGAGATTTCAAGAGGCCGAAGGAGTTTCAGGTGTGGAGTGATGCGGTTCGTGTCAACCAGCGAGCGCTTTGACAAACCCGTCAACCGCCGGCGGCCCTGATCCTTCGCCTTCATCGTGCTTGAAGTAGACGTACGATTCGCTCCACGCCTGCTCACGAATCCGCGCCGCCCATGTGGCAAGCGTTGGCGCGTCGTAGTCAAAGCGATGCAACCGCACGTATCCCCACGTCGCCGTCGCCACCACGGGTGAGCTGAACTCAGGCTGCTCGATGATGCAGAGCGGAATGTCACGCGCACGCAATGCATCGTACACGTCGTCGGTAAACCACGTCTCGTGCCGGAATTCCATCGTGTAGCGACGGTCCGCTGGCAACAACGAGAGAAATGCCTGCAACCGAGCAAGATCCTTCTTTAAGTTCGGCGGCAACTGAAACAGAATCGGCCCGAGTTTGGGCCCAAGTGACGCCGTGTTCTTGAGCAAGAACTCCACCGCACTCGCACATTCAGCCTTGAGACGCGCGTGATGTGTAATGCGCTGACTCGCCTTAATCGCAAACGTAAACTCGCTCGGCACCTGGGATGCCCAGTCGAGGAGCACGTGCTCTTTGGGCAGTCGATAAAACGTGTTGTTGATCTCGACCGTCGGAAACTTCGATGCGTAAAATCCGAGCATCGCGTCGTCTTTGAGATCGTCGGGATAGAACGAACCTTTCCATTCCTTGAACGCGTACCCGCTCGTACCCGCACGCAGCTTCACGACGCCTTCCGTTCTTCCCTGGCCGCACTGTCCGTCGCCGGTGCAGCAAGGCTGGCCTTGAGCGCTTCCATGAGATCGAGAATCTTCGCGCCGCCTTCTGGCTTGATGTCCGATGTGATGTCCTGACCGTCCACCTTGCGCTGAATCGTTTCCATAACACGCTCGCGCACCGTGTCCTTGTACTTCTCGGGATCGAACGTTTCGCTGGCCGTTTGCGCAATGAGTTGTTTGGCCATCGCCAGCTCCATCGGCTTGATGTCGCCCGCGGGCACAGTCACTTCGGTGGTGGGGCGAATTTCGTCGGCATAATGCAACTGCTCCATCACCAACACACCGTTGGCCGGACGCAGCAACACGAGGTACTGTGTGCCACGCGCCGCGTACTGGCCGAGTGCCGCGAGCCCCGTCTCTTCAAGCGCCGCGGCCAGCAGTCGATACGCGCGGTCCCCTCCCTTGTCGGGTCCCAGATAGTACACTTTCTCGAGATAGACCCGTTCGACTTTGGCCAACGGCACAAACTCCAGGATGTCGATCGCACCAGTCGCCTTTTCGTCGAGCGCCTTGAGCTCTTCGGCGGTGAGAATTACGTACTGATCTTTCGCGAACTCATAGCCCTTCACCGTGTCGTCGCGTGTGACGATTTCCTGATCTTTCGTGCAGATGTACTGCTGTTTGAGTCGCGAGCCACACTTCTTGTGCAGCATGTTAAACGAGATGTTCACCTTCGACTCGGCCGACGAGTAAAGGTTGACAGGCACAGAGACGAGGCCAAAAGAAATCGTCGCGTTGGCGATAGATCGGGCTGCCATGGGGGCGCACCTGGGACCAAGGATGAACGAGTGAACCGCTCGCACCAACTATGACCAGCGGGGCTGAGGAGAATCAACCTCACGGGCTGCCCGACGGCGAGCACTTTGTGGCGGAGCAGCCTGAGGCGGACGGTGCCATCGCGCCCGTCACGGATAGCCTTGCGACCTATCGCGCCAAACGGTCGTCGGACACGTCACCGGAGCCCGTGGGCCGAGTGTCTAGTGTGGACGGCCGACTGTTTGTCGTGCACAAACACGCCGCACGTCAGCTGCACTACGACCTGCGTCTGGAGATGGACGGCGTGTTGCGCTCATGGGCGGTGCCGCGTGGGCCGTCGTACGATATGAACGACAAACGGCTCGCCGTGAAGGTGGAAGACCATCCTATTGAGTACGGCGATTTTGAAGGCATTATCCCGGCCGGTAACTACGGTGCCGGTGGCATCATTGTCTGGGATCGCGGCGAATGGGTGGCGCTTGAGGATTGGCGCGAAGGGCTCGTCAAAGGCAAGCTATTGTTCGAGTTTCGCGGCTACAAACTGCATGGCAAATGGACGCTAGTAAAAATCAAGTCCAGCGAACGTGATTGGCTGCTCATCAAAGAGCGCGACGGCTGGGTGAAACAACCGGGCGATCAGTTTCCGGAAGCCTCGGTGTTGTCGGGACTCACCGTGGAAGAAGTGAAAGAAGGTCGCACACGTTCCGGCGCACTGCGCACCGCGCTTGAACAGACAGACGCACCACGTACGCGTGTGGATCCGCGTGCAGTGGAGGCGATGCTGGCGGAGCCGAGTGATACACCGTTCACGCGTGATGGATGGCTGTTTGAACTCAAGCTGGACGGGTATCGCCTGATTGCCGCGAAGTCGCGCGGTGAAGCGCTGCTGCTGACGCGCAATGGCAACGACTACACGGCCGTCTTTCCGGAGATTGCGCGCGCGGTGAAAGCGTTGCCGTTCAACGAGTGTATCTTCGACGGCGAAGTGGTCGTGCTTGACGGCCAGGGCAAGCCGAGTTTTTCGTTGTTGCAGCGACGGGGACGGTTGTCGTCGCCGATTGAGATTCGTCGTGCCGCCGTGGAATTGTCCGCCACGTTCTTTGTCTTCGATTTGCTCGCGTTTGAAGAATTTGACCTGCGACCGTTACCGCTGTCGCAGCGCAAAGCGCTGCTGCTGGAACATCTGCCGAAGCTTGGGCCACTCCGCACGCTTGATCATATCGAACGCGAGGGCGAGCGATTTCTGCAACAAGTCGCGGCGATGGGACTGGAGGGCATGATCGCCAAACGTGCCGACACACGATACCGCGGTGGACGCAGCGATGTGTGGCTCAAGTTCAAGACCGATCGCACGGGTGATTTTGTCATCGTCGGCTACACGGCCCCCAAGGGTGGTCGGCAACACCTCGGCGCGCTGCATCTTGCGGACATGGTTGGCGGAACGCTCGTCTACACGGGCCGCGTTGGCACCGGATTCAACGACGCGCAACTCGGCGAACTGAAATCGATGCTGGATACCGTCGCGCGTCCGGATGCGCCGTGCGAGGGGCCCGCAACAACGCCTGGGGAAGTGCCGCGGCCAGCGAATGCGATTCCGGATACGAGCGCGACCGTGTGGGCCAATCCCGTGTTTGTTTGTGAGGTGCGCTTTCGCGAGTGGACTCCGGACGGTGTGCTACGTCATCCCACGTTCTTGCGCTTGCGCGAGGACAAGCACGCACGCGACTGTGAGCGACAACAGTGGAGCGCGCCAACGCTTCCCGCGATCACGTTGGTTAATGACGGCGCCGTACATGACGCAACGTCGCCTGAGCTTGAGCCCGCTGTCAGTGACACGGCGGCGGCAATGCGAGCGTCAGACGACGGTGCTGAACCACCGCACGCCGAACCCGCGCGACCTGCCGAGAAGACGTTCACCATCTCCAACCCGAAGAAGATCTATTGGCCGGAGGAGCGATACACTAAGGGCGACATGATCGCGTACTATCGCGCACTCTCGCCGTGGATGTTGCCGTATCTCAAAGACCGCCCGATTGTGCTCACGCGCTTCCCAGACGGCATCGACGGCAAGTCATTCTACCAGAAGGACGCGCCGGAATTTGCACCAAGCTGGATGCGCACGGTCCCGATCTGGAGCGAGGACACGCAACGCGACATTCGGTATTTCGTGTGCGATGACGTGGAGTCGTTGTTGTACGTCGCCAACATGGGGTCGATTCCCATTCATATGTGGGCGAGTCGTGTCGACACGCTGGAGCAGCCGGATTGGTGTGTGATTGATCTCGATCCGAAGGATGCCCCGTTCAGCGATGTGATTCGCGTCGCCCTGGTGTTGCACGAGTTATGCGACTCGATTGGTTTGCCACACTACGTCAAAACAACGGGCAAGACGGGGCTCCACATTCTGATTCCGTTACCGCCGCGCTGCACGTATGCGCAGTCACGCACGATTGGTGAACTGCTGGCGCGGGTGGTGCTGCGCGAGCTCGATAACATTGCGACGATCACGCGGCATGTGACCAAGCGCGGTGCCAAGGTGTACTTCGACTATCTGCAAAACCGACACGGGCAGACGATCGTCGCACCGTACAGTGTGCGACCACTCCCCGGCGCGACGGTGTCGATGCCCCTTACGTGGGATGAGGTGGACGCTTCGCTTGATCCCAAGATGTTCACGATTCGGAACGCGCTTGAACGTATGGAACGGCTTGGACACGACCCGGTGCGAGCCGTGCTCAACGTGGTGCCGGATCTTGTCGCGGTGTTGCAGCGTCTTGCCGCGAAGCTCGCGTGACGCAGGTAACTGACGGCCCGCGCGACGGCCTGATCGCCGAATATCGCTTTGCGGGCGACGCGCGCGACACGAGTGGTGGTGCGCATCATGGCGTCGTGCACGGCGCGGCACTCACCACGGATCGCTTTGGGCGCGCCAACCACGCGTATCGCTTTGACGGTGTTGACGACTACATCGAGATCACTCCACCGCCGGTGCTTTCGCCCGATAGCCTGTCCGTGTCGGTGTGGGTATGTTGTGCGCCGCGCGACATGCAAGGCTGGACCAACTGCATCGTGGCGCAGGACGACGGGAACGACGACGATCAGTCGCGTCGCGTGTTTCAGCTGAGCGTGGATAACGGTCGCATTGTCTGGCACCGCATGATTGGCGCGCGCGACCCAGTGGCGAGACGGCGCGTGCGGCCGGACCGATGGTATCACGTGGTCGCGGTGCATGACCGTGGCGAGAATCGCCTGTATGTCGACGGCGTGGTGCAGGACACGGTGACGCATGCGCTATGGACGCACGACACACAACCGCTGCACATCGGCCGCAAAGGCACGACGGAGCCGCACTTCTTTTTCAAGGGCGCGATTGATGACGTGTTGCTCATCAATCGCGCCCTCGGCGATGCAGACGTTGATCAGCTGTTGCACGAAGGTGACTGGACACCGCCGGTTGATGATGCGCCGAGTGAGGTGCCGTTGACGCGCGATCCGTTGTCGGGGCGATGGGGCATGGACGGCGTCGCGTTTCTTGATCTTCGCTACGACGGCGACGGCCTCATTGCTGGCGAGATCATGCATGGCACACCGAGCCACATGGTCCGCATCGTGACGGGAACATTCCGCCGTGCGGTGGCTGAGCTCACGCTGGACGGCGTCGCGCCAGATCGGTGTACCGGCGAAATGATGCCGTGGCACATAGACGGCACATTGCACGACGGCGAACTTGCCGTGATGGCCACTATCGGCGACTTCGCAGGGAACTTCGTCTTCACGCGCCGCGGGAGTTGGCCGCGCTTCACGCGTCGATCAGTGCGTTCGTTGTATGGTGCGGTAGTATTTCGGTGGCGCGAGCTGCGGTACTGCGGAGCGCTCCCGACGGGAGGCGTATGACATCACAACATCGCGGGACCATTCTGCTCTCTGCCATCCTGTTCGGCGCGACGTCCGTTTCGCTACACGGCGCGGCGAGGCGACAGCAGCCTGTTCGCGCCGACACCGTGGCGCGTACCGATCCAGTCGCTCGCCTCGCCGCGCGCATCGCAGCCGGCGAGGTGGTGCTTACGCGCGACTCGCTGTTTGGCTACCTGCCATCGCTGCTCAAGGTGCTCAATATCCCCGTGTCATCTCAGGGGCTCGTTTTTTCACGCACCAGTCTGCAGACCGACAAGATTGCGCCCTGGTCGCCGCGCGCTGTCTACTTCAATGATGATGTGTACGTGGGCTACGTGCAGGAGAGCGAGTTTCTGGAGATCGCGTCGGTCGATCCGGTCGCCGGACCGGTGTTCTACATACTGAGTCAGGAACTGAGCGAACGGCCGGTGTTCGCGCACCAAACGACCACGTGCCTGATGTGCCATCAGTCGAAGGTCACAACGGGCGGTGTGCCGGGACTCATGGTCTTGTCCACGATCGCGGACCGGTATGGCTACCCGATTACCGGCGCGCATGAGGGGTTCACCACCGACGCCACGCCGATCATCAAGCGGTGGGGTGGATGGTACGTCACTGGAACGCACGGCCAGGTTGGACATTCCGGCAACAAGTTCGCGCCGTTGTTGAGTCACGAGGTGTCAGACAAAGCGCTGTATCGTTCGCAGATCAATCTGACGACGGAAAGCGCGCGTACCGAACTGTCGGGGAAGTTTGATACGACGGTCTACCTGTCTGGGCAGAGCGACATTGTGGCCTTGATGGTGCTCATACATCAGACGGTGTTACACAATCGCATCACGCAAGTTCACGATGCTGTGCGGGGTGCGAAGCGCGATGCGTTGTCGTTGCCAGAAAGTGCGCGCCTCGCGGTCGAGATCCGCGCGCCTGTCCGTGTGAAAAGTGCGGTCGAGCAGTTGGTACGAGCGATGCTTTTCGTTGGCGAAGCCTCGCTCGACGGTCCGATGCGCGGGACGACAACATTTGCGCACGACTTCGCGACACAGGGCCCTCGCGATGGTGCGGGTCGCTCACTCCGCGCATTCGATCTTGAACGACGCCTGTTTCGGTATCCGCTCAGCTTCCTGATTTATTCGGACAGCTTTGACGGGCTGCCCGTCGTGGCGAAGCGCGAAGTGTACCGCCGTATGGAAGACGTGCTCAGTGGCGCGGACCAGAGCCCGGACTTTCAGCATTTGTCGCCCGAAGATCGGTCAGCGATTCGCGACATTCTGCTCGCGACCAAGCCGGAGTTTGCGGCGATGCACGCGCGGTAACACTTGCGGGCCGCCGGGCAATCGTTTGCACGCGCTCAAGGCAAGCAGCACCAGCAGCGCGAGCGGCCACAGCGTCTCGCTGCGGCCGCTCCTCACGTACGCGCGCTACCGCCGGGCGTTACGGCGCCTTCGTTCCCGAGACTGTGCCGGACACGACTTCGTCGCCCTTGGATGACTTGTAGGTAGCGACCATATGGCCCATCAGCATGCCGTTGCTCAGCACGCTGGCCGTGCGTACGGAAACCATGACCCCTTTGCGCAAGACACTCTCGTATTCAGCCGTTTGCGAGACCAAGCTGTCGCCGACGATGGAGGCAGTCACCGCGACATTCGGCCGCCCCTCAAGCGAAATGGACCAAGTGGCGCCGTCGGCAGATCCCGTCAACGTGCTTGTGACGGGTTTTTCGACTCCCACTAGTGTCGAGGTGAGTTGCCAGGTCCCGGCAAAGTTTGCGAGCGTTGGAGCTGCCGCCGTCGGCGCGGGAGCCATGGCGGTTGAGTCCGCCGGGGCATCTTTCGGCCCACCGCACGCGGCGAGCGCGGCGAGCAACAGCAGGACTGGTCCAGCATGCGTCATGCGCATGAGTTCCTCCAGAGAGAAAAGGTGGCTCCGGAAATCGGCGCCCTCCTGATCCTACAGCCGCGCGAGACATCCGGTTAGGGTCGGGCTTCATGACGAAGCCGAGACCGTACGCCCGGACATTACGACGCTGAACGTCAGGCCATCGCTGATCCGGTCGCTGAGCTGCACGAAACTCTGGCTCGCTGCGGGCCTCGCTCGATTCTGATTCGCTCCCGACCCGTGCTTCACGATGGACGCTCGCGCTCCGCGCCACGCCGACCATCCTCGTCAACGGCCTGCCCATAGCCACACCCGCTTCACTCGCGGTTGTGCAACCAGATATTCCGAAATCGCACTTTGTGCCCGTGATCCTGCAACGAGATTGGCAGTTTGTCCACGTGTGCCTCGTAGGGCGGTCGTGATCCGTTTGCTGTCGGGCCGACAAGCTTCATGTCCACCTGCACATCGACACCGTTGTGCGTCACGTTCATGCGCGCGGGACTCAGCAGTGCGCCCTTCGCGTCAAAGCGCGGGCGATGATACACGATGTCATACGTCTGCCATTCGCCCGGTGGCAAGCTGGCATTCTTGAGCGGCGGAAACTGCCCGTAAATGGCCGCTGCCTGTCCGTCGGCATACGTGACGTTCTCATACGAATCGAGCACCTGCACTTCGTAGCGGCCCCCGCCAAAAAACACGCCACTGTTGCCGCGATCCTGATCCTTTCCCTTGGGCGGCTTGGGTGCCATCCACTCGATGTGCAAATGCACGTCACCGAAACTGTCGCGCGTGGTCAGCGTGCCCGTTTTCGGCACAACCTCCATCGCCCCGTTGACGATGCGCCACTTGGCCGCCTCGCCCTCGCCAGAGCTCCACTTCTTGAGCGACGTGCCGTCGAACAACACGAACGCGTCTTTTGGCGCTGGCACAGCCTTTTGCGGACCGGGATTGACGATTTGAGGCAGCGGACGCGTGCGCGAGTGCTGCGGGTAGTCGCCGAGTGGGCTTGACTGGGCCTGCGCGGAGAGCGCGCCGACAGCGATAAATGTGAGCACGGCAACGGTTTGCATAAGGAACTGGTGAAGGCGAGGAAACGGTACAAGGATGCCTCGTGGCTTCCTGAAATGTCCCGAGCGCCGATCTATGACCGAAAACAACAGCACGACGCACCTTGAACCATCGCAAGATGCAGGTCGTCACTATTTCTCGCGTCCCACGTCGCTCCAGTTCTTTGACAGTGCCAACTCTTCGCTGGGTGCGTGCTTCGCACCAACGGGATTGTTCTCTTCTCGGGGTGAGCTTTGTCGAGCCACCTCTGTGCTCGCTGAGTCCCCCGTGGTTCAATGCTGTTCACGATATCGCGGAAACACCGAACTCCGCCAAGCGCCTAGAACCGCCAGCGCACCCCATCTATTCCAACCGACACGTCGCCGCGCGTTACCAACACACCCGCGAGCGTGCCAATCAACGCGCCAGCCGAAACGTCGCTGGCCCAGTGTCGTCCGCTGAACACGCGCGACACACCCACCAGCGACGCCGACGTATACAACAGTGGTGTCATCACGCGCGCGGCGCCCGGGGCGCGAACATCCAGCGTGCGTGACCACGCTGTCGCTACCGCAAACGACGCAATCGTGTGACCCGAGGGCATCGACGTTCTCCCCGCCGTGTTGAAGCCTTTGCCGAACGCAAACACGTACGGCGTGCGCTCGTCGACAAACGGGCGCTGTCTGCCGAAGACGCCCTTAAGCAGCGCACCCACCGTCGCACCAATGATCAGCGCTTCCGAACTCCGAACGCCGAGTTGTGTGACAGTGGCATTGCGCGCAACAAGTCCAGCACCCAGTAACGTCGCCGAGCTGATGACTGTGCCGACACCACCCGCCGCGTTAAACACGTCGGCCGTACTGCGCAGTGCACCATGCGACTGCACTGACGGCGTGCGCATGGCCTGAGTGGTCCTGCGGTCGAACGGCAACAGCACCAACGTCGTGGTGACGCCCACCATGCCGATCGCGACGGTGTGGTGCCGCGCACTGACGGGTCGGTCCGCCTCCGGTGGCGACACGTTTTGCGCCGTCGCGGCTGTCGCCAGACAAAAGACGACAAACAAGGCCTGACCAAGGGGTGCTCGCATGGTTGCAACCCTATCGCCATTACGTCCCATGGACAACCAGCGCCATCAAATGCGGGCGAAGGGGTGACAACGGACCGCGCCCAATCGTAGAGTCATGGGGTACCGGTAGACAGCCAATCGCTTCCGCGATGTGGCTCCTGCACCGATCCGTCTGGAGACCGTAGTGAAGAGTCGCACCGTCGCGGCGCTGTCTGGCGCCCTCATCGTCGTTGCCTCCACCTTCGCGCTTGGCAGCGTGTACGGTGCGTATCGCGTGCGCGAGCGCGACGAGTGGGTGGACGGACGACTGCTCTCGACGGCGATCGATTCGGTGCAAGCGAACGCACTCGATTCGCTGCCAAGCGAAGAGCTGGTGAAGCGTGCCGTGTCGGGCATGCTGCGCGAATTGCATGATCCGTATGCCGCGTTGCTCCGGGCCGATGGCTACCTCAAGTATCGCGGCTCGCTGCGCGGCGAGGGACAGGGGTTTGGTCTCCTCATGCGCACGCACGCGGGCGTAACGAGCGTTGCCCGCGTGATGTCTGGCTCCCCGGCGGCCGCCGTCGGCATTCGCGCGGGCGATCGCATCGCCACCGTAAATGCCCTACCGGTGAGTGCCGGTTGGGGGCGACTCGCCACGGACACCAATGCATCGCCGCTCGACTCAGCGCGCATCGTGATGTGGCGTGCACTTGCTCCAGATTCGTTGCGCGTGCTGCTGCGTCGCACGCCATGGCACACCACTGCCGTTTTCGAGTCTGGCCTGTTGGCCGATTCCGTTGGCTACGTGCGACTCGGCTCCATCACATCCAAAGCGGTGCAAGAGCTTGAGACATCGGTCGACGCGCTCCGTGCGCGTGGTGCGCGCTCGCTCGTGCTCGATCTGCGTGGCAACGGCGGCGGATTGTTTGAACAAGGCGTGAACATTGCCGGACTCTTTCTGCCGCGTGGCAGTGTGGTCGCGTCGCTTGCCAACCGCGGCGCACGTCCTGAACCACATCGCAGCACGTCGTCTCGCTGGCCGACGATGCCGCTCGCGGTACTCGTTGACGCAGGCACGGCCAGCGCGTCAGAAGTGATTGCGGCGGGACTGCGCGAGCACAACCGTGCGTTGCTCGTCGGCTCGCCAACATTCGGCAAAGGGGTGGTGCAGCGGGTGGTGCGACTCACGCCGGAATTGTCGTTGCGTTTGACGACAGCGCGCTGGCTGACGCCGCATGGTGTTGCGTTGCAACGGCGACAGGGCACGGGGAAGGATGCACGCGGTGGTCTAATGCCTGATGTGTTACTCGAAGAGGCGTCGCGCGCCGATCAGTTTGCGTTTCCGAAGACGTGGTCCCCATCGGTGATCACGACAGTGTCCGCGATCGCCGACTCCGCAGCACTCGAGGCCCTGCGCGACAACTGGGAAACGGCACCGCTCGAATCGCTCGAACGTCGACTGCGCACAACGTTTGAAGCGCATCGCGCACCGCGATTGCTGGCACGTATGGAGTGGATGACCGTTGCAACGCGAATTGCGACGGCACGCACGCTCGAGTTTCGCGGCGACAACGAGGCGCTGCTGCGGATATCGTCGCGTGGCGATGAGGCGTTGCGTGCGGGGCTTGATGTCGTGGCACCTGGCACGGTCGCGACGGTCAAACGCTGAGTGAGCATGTGCGCGTGGCTCGCGCAGTCCTCGCGACGTTGACGGCAGTCACGTTATGTGCTGCGCGTGATGCTAGTGCGCAAACACAGCGCACTGCCATCGCGAGGTCGCCCCGGAACAGCAAGGCAACGGCAGCCGCAACAGGTCGCGCGATGCGACTGGTGGACACATGGATCGCGACCAAGTTTCGTGGCGCGCAGTTGCTGGTGGACAGCGTGCGCGCCGAGACTGCGTCATTGACGTCGTTTCCGCGAGTGGAAGTAATACGCGCGGCGCGTACCGGCGACACGCTGCTGGCCCTGCACTTTGGATTGACAGCATCAGCACCGGCACTGCGAACGGCAAGTGTTGTACGTCTTGCCGACGCGACTGGGGCGATCACGTTGCTCTCGGCCCGTATCGTTGCCCGCCGCCTGTTTCGTGCACCACGAATTCCGAACGCGCGCGTCGACGCGGACTCGGCGTGGCGCATTGGTTGGGCGTATGCGGCCGTGGTGCAAGCGCCAGCGCGTGGAGGGCGAAATCGGGCAGAGCGTGCCTGGTTGTTGGTGGATATGGCCGATTCGATACCACGCCGACCGGCGCGCTAGACGCTGTGGCGGAGTGCCTATTCGAAGTGTTGCATGGTGACTACTGAAAGCATTGCAAGTTGACTACTGAAAGCATTGCAAGATGACTACTGAACGTGTTGCAATCTGCCGGTTGACAAGTCAATAGCACGCCATAAGTTATTGCAGGAGATACTTTTATGCTCTCAGAATCACTCGACACAAAGCACCTATGTCATACGCACGTAGGCTGGTCGATGACGAGCTCTCTCGGCGCCTGGCGTCCAGCCGAATGGTACTCATTGAGGGTCCCAAAGCTTGCGGCAAAACCGCCACGGCTCGGCAGCGTGCAGCCAGCGAAGTGTTGCTGGATGTCGACCTGAACGCCCGGCGGACCTCTGCTGTGGACCCCGACTTGGTGCTCGCCGGACCAGCGCCGAGGCTGATTGATGAGTGGCAGATCGCGCCGATATTGTGGAATCACGCCCGACGCGAGGTCGACAGGCGTGGTATGCCGGGACAGTTCATCTTCACCGGATCTGCGGTTCCGGCGGACGACATCCTGCGCCACACCGGTGCCGGTCGGATCTCTCGTCTGCGCATGCGACCGATGTCGCTGTTTGAAATGGCCGTGTCGACGGGAGACATCTCGTTGGCGACGTTGCTGCGCGGCGAACCGGTGCACAGTGCGGACACGGCACTCGCGGTGCGGACGATCGCCGATCTAATCGTGACCGGTGGCTGGCCTTCGCATCTCAACCTGACGGTGGAGCAGGCAGGTGCTGCGGCGCGAGACTATCTCGATGAAGTTCGTCGAACGGATATCCAGCGCGTGGACGATACCACACGCGATCCGGTGAAGCTGGGTCGTTTGTTGCGCGCGCTGGCCCGTCACACCGCCACGGAGGCAACGTTGTCTACTATTGGCACCGATGCTGGTGGTGCGGACGGTGCATTGTCGCGGGACACGACAGCCGAGTACATGTCGGCGCTTGAGCGACTGATGGTGGTGGAAGATCAGCCGGCATGGGCACCGCATTTGCGTTCGCGTTCGCGTGTGCGCAGCGCGCCCAAACGTCATTTCGTTGATCCGTCACTCGCGGCCGCAGCGCTGCGAGCGACACCAGCGCGGCTGCTCGCCGACTTCAACCTACTCGGCCTGCTATTCGAATCGATGGTCATTCGGGATTTGCGCGTGTACGCGCAGACTGTTGATGCGACGGTGTCACATTACCGCGATAACACAGGTCTTGAGGTCGACGCAATTGTCGAGTCAGGTGATGGACGCTGGGCGGCATTCGAGATCAAGCTTGGTAGCGCGCATATTGACGATGCGGCGGCCACATTGCTGCGCTTTGCTGAACGCGTTGACACCGACAGGTGCGGTGTGCCACGCACTCTCGGCGTGATCGTCGGCAGCGGGTACGGGTATCGTCGGCTGGACGGTGTGTCGGTGATTCCGATCGGCGCGCTTGGTCCGTAGTGTCGAGTTCAGCACAACCCGCCCCCGTCCGTAGATGTATTGTGGCAACGACCATTCCCGCCGCCCGCGCATCACTCCACCGCACCACTGACATCTGTGAGGACACGATCATGATCAACCGCCGAGAGTTCGTCGGCATCGCCGCAGGCGTCGGCGCGACGTTGGGGCTGACACCACGACTGCTGCAGGCGCTGGCGCAGGGACAAATCATCCAGCGCGCCATTCCGTCGACCGGGGAGATGATCCCGGTCATCGGACTGGGCAGCTCAGCGACCTTTTCCCAGGTGGCGCGCGCCGAGGATGCGAGCGCGATCAAGGCTGTGTTTCAGGCGATGGCCGATCGGGGCGCGCGTGTGTTTGATACGGCACCATCGTACGGTGCGTCTGAGGCGGTGGCTGGGAAGTTGATCAACGAGATGGCGCTGACGAAAAAGATCTTTTGGGCGACGAAGGTGAACGTGGCCGGACGCGGCACCGGTGCCGCCGATCCCGCAGCGGCGCGCGCGCAGATCGATCGGTCGCTGCAGATCTTCGGCCAGCCGAAAATCGATCTTATCCAGGTGCACAACATGGGTGACCCGCCAACGCAGCTTGGCATCCTGCGCGAGTACAAGAAGGCGGGCAAGATCCGATA
Source organism: Gemmatimonadaceae bacterium (assembly GCA_043718595.1). GTDB lineage: Bacteria > Gemmatimonadota > Gemmatimonadetes > Gemmatimonadales > Gemmatimonadaceae > Gemmatimonas. The sequence continues at coordinate 8,049 of JAYSVL010000101.1, read as the reverse complement.
TCTCGGCATCACCACCACCAGCGACAGTCAGTACGGCGCGCTGGAACAGGTGATGCGCAACGAGCAGCTCGACTTCATCGGCATCGACTACGCGGCGGACAATCGCGGGGTGGAAGAGAAGATCCTGCCGCTCGCTATCGAGCGGAAGATCGCGGTGCTTGCCTACGCGCCGTATGGCCGCACCAGTCTGTTCCGTCGCGCGGCGGGCAAGGAGTTGCCGGAGTTCGCGAAGGAGTTTGATGCGACCACGTGGGGGCAGTTCTTCCTCAAGTTCATCCTCGCGCATCCGGCCATCACCGCGATCACGCCCGCCACGAGTCAGGCGAAAAACATGCTCGACAACATCGGCGGTGGAATCGGTCGGCTGCCTACCGAAGCGCACCGCAAGCAGATCACCGATTTTGTCGACGCATTGCCGGCCAACCCGACGCGCGGCTAACCAGACGTCGGGGACCGCTCGTTCCCGTCGCACCGCGCTGCTCGCCTCCTCACAGTCTCTCTGCACGTCATGACACTTGTTTTGCGCCTGCGCGCGCTTTCTCTGCGCCTGCTCGCGCTCATCGCGAGCCTGCCAACGCGACTCCGCGCCAGTGTTGGCGCACGCCCCGGTGAAGGCGCAGTCCTCGTCTGGGCAACGGCGTACAATTTTCTCGTGCTCTGTGCGTACTCCGTCATTCGTCCCATTCGTGATGACATGGGCGCGGCCAGCGGTGCCGACAAGTTGGCGTGGTTGTTCACGGGAACGATGCTCGGGATGCTGCTTGTGCATCCGCTGTACACATCGCTCGTCTCCAAACTCAAGCGTCGTCAGTTCATTGGCTGGACGTACCGGTTCTTCATGTTGAACCTGGTGGCGTTTTTCCTCGTCTTCCGCACGGTTGACGCGTCGCAAGCGGTGTGGGTGGGACGCGTCTTCTTTATCTGGACAAGCATCTTCAACCTGTTCGTGGTGTCGGTGTTTTGGTCGTTGCTCACCGACGTCTTTCGCCCCGGGCAAGGGAAACGGCTGTTTGGCGTGGTGGCGGTTGGCGGTACGATCGGCGCAATGTCCGGCGCGACGATCACGACGGCGCTCGTTGGCTGGCTGGGCGCGCTCAATCTGATGCTCGTGTCGGCGGTGATTCTCGAACTCGCGGTGCGTGCGTCACGCGTGCTCGACACGGCGGAATCAGGGATGCGCAATGTGGAGGCGGAGACGGAAGCGGCGGCGGTCGTCGCGTCGAACGTTGCCAACAACACAACGACAGCTGTTCCCGCGCGGCGTGAGTCATCCACAGACGGTTCCAGTGCGGTGATTGGTGGTGGCGTGCTTGATGGCATCAAGCACATCGCGTCGTCGCCGTATCTGCTGGGGATCGCAGCGCTGATGTTGTTCTATACCATTTCGTCCACCTTCCTGTACTTCCAGCAGGTGGACATCGTGGCGCGCGTGTTCGGTGCCGATCGCGCGGCGCGGACGCGTGTGTTTGGTGCGATGGACATTGCGGTCAACGCGCTCACCCTCCTCGCGCAACTGTTCGTGACGGGTCGCTTCATCAAGTGGCTTGGCGTTGGCGCAGCCCTCGCCTTTCTGCCCATCGTCACGATGCTTGGATTTGGTGTGATGGGTTTTGTGCCCGGACTCGCGGTGCTGGTGGTGTTCAACACCATCCGACGCGCCGGCAACTTCGCCATTCAGCGTCCGGGACGCGAAGCGTTGTACACCGTGCTCGGTCGGAGCGACAAATACAAGGCCAAGAACTTCAGCGACACCTTTGTCTATCGACTCGGCGATCAGGTGGGCGCGTGGTCGTACACGTGGATGGCGGTGTTCGGACTTGGTCTGTCCGGACTCGCGTTTACGATGGTGCCACTGTCCGTCGCCTGGTTGGTGCTGACGGTGTGGCTTGGCAGGCAATATCTCGGTCGCGAGCGGAGTGTGGCGTCAGGCTCGCCACCGTGACGAGAAATGGCGCTCACGCCTCCGCTCACGCCCGCGCACGAGTCCGAGCGACTACTCGGTTGCAGCAATCACACCCGTTGGTATCGGTGTTCCCGGCACCACACGCGTAAGCCAATCGCCACACGGCAGCTCCACGATGCGACCGTGCGTCGCACGTATGGAAGTGTTCGTGAGCATCAACAGGCGTGCATCCGGAAACTCATCGTGAAACGCGAGGAGCCCGCGACGGTCTGATGACCGCGACTGTTCGGTGTGTTTCACCTCAATGGCGAGCAACCCGTTGGGCGTATGGACAACGAAGTCCACTTCCACGCCGGCCGACGTTCTCCACGTCGACAACGACGCACCTGGTATCGATGCGACCCACGCGTGCAGATGCTGAAACACGAGTCCTTCGAGCGCAGCGCCGAGCGCATCGGGCGACACGGCAAACCCCGGCGGTGTTCGCAGTGCCGACGCGATGCCCGTATCGGTAAAGTACAGTTTGGGATGATTCGCCAATGCACGACGGCTCGGTCGTTTCGAGAAAACGTCGAGCCTACAAACAAGAAACATTTGTTCGAGCGCTTCAATCCACTGCTCGACCGTGTTGCGCGCGACACCGGCGTGCTGCGCGATGGTGCTGATGCTCAACACCCCTCCGTGCGACAGCGCGAGGTGATCAAGCGCCCGGGAAAACGGTTCGGCACGACGCAGCGCAATTTCCGCGCGTACTTCATCGATCACCGCAGTTGTGACATAGTCGCTAATCGCACGCTCCGGATCATCGTTCGTGCACACGAGCGGCAGCATGCCAACACGTAACGCGCGGTGCAGATCAAACGCCGCATTCAGTTCACAGGCGAGAAATCCCGGCATGGTCAGCTTTCCAGCACGTCCGCCGAGCAGATTGACGCCGGGGCGATGGATGGCGCGCGCGCTCGAACCGGTCAAAAGGAACCGACGTGCTGGTTCGCGATCGAGTCGCTGATGGACGACGTCGAGAATCCCGGGCAATTTCTGTATTTCGTCGACGATGACCAACCGCGCAGGGTCCGCACTGTCCATTAGATCGTGCAGGCGCTCCGGTGCGCTGGCCAGCAAACGAGCGTCAGGGCCTGTGCGCAAATCCACGTACAGCGCGTCGGGATCGCACTGGCGCGCAAAGGTCGTCTTCCCGGTTCCGCGTGCGCCAAACAGGAACACGCTTCGGCTGGGGACCGGGAGCCGACGCTGAACTGGTGGACTGGAGGCAACGATAGGGGGCACTTAGCAATAATAGCTATCAAAATGCCATTTTCAAGCCATAAATGACTGTTCAACAGCTGTTTTTGGCGCTCGTCTTGCGACTGCTCGGACCGGCTGGCCGCTGTATCCCTGCACGCCATCTGGACTAATCCCAGGCGGTCGAGAGCGACTGATACGCACGAAGCTTCGTGTCGGCGGTCAGCAACGTTGCGCCGAGTCCGAGCGCGGTGGAGACAATGATCCGATCCGCGGGGTCCTTGTGCGAAAAGTTCACGAGCTGCACGGCACGAGCGGCAACGCGGTTATCCACCGGACCAAAGGACAGGAACGGCAGCGCCTCGACGTGTGCGATCCACGCATTCACTTCAAGCGTCAGGTGCAATCGACCGGCCGCGACCAGCATGGCGATCTCCCAGATACTGATGGATGAGACGATAATGGGCGTCCGCGCCGCGACGGCCGCATCGAGCAACTTTCGCGCTTTGGCTCCAACGCGCGTCGGTTCCGACACCCACCACACCAGCGCATGCGTGTCGAGGACGATCAACGCAACACGTCCCAGTCGTCAACGCCAATGGGGTCCGTTGGGGCGTCGTACTTGAGTACCGAGTTACGCAACACCTTGAGCGACGCCGCTGGGTCCTCGCGGTACGGCGTTACTTGCAGAACCGGTGTCCCGCGGTCGGTAATGATGATCGCCTGTCCGGTCTGCTCGATCTGCCGGAAGAGCTCAAGCGCCTGGGCCTTAAACCGAGACTTCGAGATGGAAAATGTCATGTGACTACAGTATCGTGACTACAGACACATAAGTCAAATCCAGAGCCATTGACTACCGTCGCACCACCGACCGGACGCCGTCGGAATACAAGACGTCAATCCGTCGGCCGTTGGTGGTCACCACCTCGCCCGGGTTGCGCAGAAAGCCCATCACGGCACCGGTTGACGCGTCACGCACCATCGCCATCGGGAAGGCCCGGCTGTTCCAGCGTACGCGCGAGCGCGACCCGTTCACTGCAGACACCTCAGACTGCGGCTCCGGGAGCGTCGGGAGGGTGCCCCCTGTCGCCGCATCGGGTCGGCCAAGCCCCGACGTGGCACGTTCGTCAGCGGCCAGCGGCTGCCGCACGTCACTCACACGCACGCGCGCAAGCGAACGGTCAAGCGCAGCGCTCACGGGGACGACGACCGCGAAGTGGCGCTCGTCCCCGGCCGTTGCATGGTCCACTCGGTCGGCGTTCACCGGCACGTCGAGGAGGGTCGCACCCGACGCATCCAACAGCTGCACGCGGTGTGACGCGACTGCAGGCGTTGGCGTGACCGGCGCGCGCACGCGGAAGGACGGCTCGAGAATCACGCGGCCATCGACGACGCGCCCCCACACCAGCAGCCCTTCGACGGGACCAGCAGACGCAAGGAGCGCCATAGCCTGGAAGCCCGACGCTTGTCGGTACGACATCACTCTCGACCACGTCCAGTCGCTGATCCATTTGTTGCTACAGTAGCCCATGAAGTCGGCGGCGGTCGGCGCTACGAGCGCGTCGGTCGTGGAGTTCCATCCCCACATGCCAATGATGCCGCCCGCGTACGGGTACGCGTTATCGCCCGCCACTCCACACGGCGTGTGCAGCCGCGAGAAGTTGTGTCCCCATTCGTGCACGGCCACCCCGTCACCGCTCGGCAGGTGATCCCATCCGACCGCAGTACGACCGGGCACGTACCCAATACCGGCCACGCCGCTGTTATACGGCGCGCGCACGACGCCATAGTAGTGCTGGGTGCTCGGCGCGCCATCGGTGACGCGCAGGGCGTTGATCTCGCTCAACACGGTGCCCCACGCGGAGTTGCCATCGTTCGATTGCAGCACGGTGGCACTCGACGTGAAAGGCGCGCGCACGTCGGAGACGATGGTGTTGATCGGCATGAACAGCCGCGTCGATGTCAGGAACTGTTCCTTATTCGCTTCGCTGACGTCACCGCTGACGCCGCCGACGGTGACAGGTACAAAGCGGACGGTGAACGTGGGCACTGTGGTGACGGAGATTGGAGTCGGCGAACCGCCTCGCGGCCACACGTTGTCCACGCGATCGGCATCCGGGATCGTCGCCGCTGGATCGGCATCGGCCACCACGCGAAGCGCGGGGCGCACGTTAGCAGCCGGCACGATCGTGTTCCACGTTGAGGTCAACACCCCTTCGCTACTCGTCGTGCGAACGCTGGCTTCCGGTGCCGGAATGGTGACCGTTTGCAGGAGCGTGAAGCCGTCGTAAATGCGAATGCGCACGTCTGGACGGGCCGAGTTGCTGGCGTTGGCCGTGACAAAGACGCGAAGCAGCGCGCTCCGGCCGGCGACCAGCGACACGGTGCCATCGGGCCGCTGAGTGGCCTGCGTGAGGTAGACGTTTTCGACCGCTATGCTAAAGCCAACAGGGGTGAAACTCCACCAAGTGCCCCCGTCGGCATCGGTGGTGCCGGTCGCGTTCCGGGCCCGCACCTGCCAGTAGTAGGGTGTGCCCGCCGTGAGCGTGCCGAGCGTCGCGCTCAGGACCGCGGTCGACACCCAAGACGCGTCGCACGCGCTGTTGTTCGAGGAGTCCACGCAGTACTCGTAACTTGTCGCCCCACTGCTCGTCGGCCAGCTGAGCGTAACGCCGCCCGGCGCCGGTGCCGACCCGTTGCTGGGGCTGGTCTTGGCGAACGCGCCCGGCAGCGCGCCCCCGCCCACCGTCCAGGCCTCTAGCTCCGCCACGCGACTCCAGTTGTCCGTCGCGGCCGTGATCCAGAGCCGGACCTTGGTCGTCGTCACCGGCGGGAACGTCACCTGCGTCCACACCTTGTTGCTGCCGGTGATCGCGCCGTTGGGCACCACCACCCATGCCGACCCGTTCCACGTCTCGATCCGGAAATCGGTCAGCCCGGCAATCGTCGTCAGCGCGAGGGTCGGCGTGACCGGTGCCAGGTAGTCGTTCTGAATCGTGAAGACGTCCACTTCCCCGATCGTCTGGCTTCCGGTAAAGCTCACTTCCAGCCAGTCCGGCCACTGATTGAACGTCCCGTCGTTCCACCCCCCGCCGTTCCCCCAGTTGATGCCCAGCCGGTCGCCGTTGATGGTACCGCTCACCGGGAAGGCCCCGCTGTAGTGCGCCGACGACGCAACCACAGTCGCGCCGCTTGCCGCCGCTGCGACGTTCAACCGGGCACCACCGCTGCTTGTGGGGGTGAAGCTCCACCACGCCCCCCCATCGGCATCAGTGGTGCCGGTCGCGTTGCGGGCCCGCACTTGCCAGTAGTGCGGCGTGCCGGCTGTGAGCGTGCCGAGCGTCGCCGTCAGGTTCGTGGTCGCCACCCAGGAGGCGTCACACGCGCTGTTGTTTGTTGTGTCAACGCAGTACTCGTAACTTGTCGCGCCACTGCTTGTCGGCCAGCTCAGCGTGATCCCGCTCGGTGTCGGCGCTGCCCCGTTGGCGGGGCTCGTTTTGGCGAACGCGCCCGGCAGCGTGCCCCCGCCTACCGTCCAGGCCTCCAACTCGGCCACCCGACTCCAGTTGTCTGTCGCGCTGGTGATCCAGAGTCGGATCTTGGTCGTGGTCACCGGCGAAAACGTGACTTGTGTCCACACCTTGTTGCTGCCAGTGATCGTGCCGTTGGGCACAACGACCCACGCCGTCCCGTTCCACGTCTCGATCCGGAAATCAGTCAGCCCGGCGATCGTCGTCAGCGACATGGTCGGCGTGACTGGCGCCAAATAGTCACTCTGGATCGTGAAGACGTCCACTTCCCCAATAGTCTGGCTCCCCGCAAAGCTCACTTCCAGCCAGTCCGGCCACTGATTGAACGTCCCGTCGTTCCACCCGCCGCCGTTCCCCCAGTTGATGCCCAGCCGGTCCCCGTTAATGGCGCCGCTCAAAGGGAACTCCGCGCTGTGTACGGACGACGCGACCGCCGTCGCCCCGTTCGCGGCCGCCGCGACGTTCACCCGGGCACCGCCGCTGGTGGGGGTGAAGCTCCACCACGCGCCCGCGTCTGCATCGGTAGTACCAGTCGTGTTGCGCGCGCGCACCTGCCAGTAGTAGAGCGTGCCCGCTGTGAGTGTGCCGAGCGTGGCGGTCAGGTTCGTGGTCGACACCCAGGACACGTCACACGTGGCGTTGTTGGTCGTGTCCACGCAGTACTCGTAACTTGCGGCCCCACTGCCCGCCGACCAGCTCAGCGTGATTCCGCTCGGCGCCGGTGCCGCCCCGTTGGAGGGGCTCGTCTTGGCGAATGCGCCTGGCAGCGGGACGACCGTCCACGCCTCCAGCTCCGCGACCCGACTCCAGTTGTCCGTCGCGGCCGTGATCCAGAGCCGCAGCTTTGTCGTCGTCACCGGCGGGAACGTCACCTGCGTCCAGACCTTGTTGGTGCCGGTGATCGTGCCGTTGGGCACCACCACCCACGCGGTCCCGTTCCACGTCTCGATCCGGAAATCGGTCAGCCCGGCCACGGTCGTAAGCACCAGGGTGGGCGTGACGGGCGCCAAATAGTCGTTCTGTATCGTGAAGACGTCCACTTCCCCGATCGTCTGGCTCCCCGCAAAGCTGACTTCCAGCCAGTCCGGCCACTGATTGAACGTGCCGTCGTTCCACCCACCGCCGTTGCCCCAGTTGGTGCCCAGCCGGTCGCCGTTAATGGTGCCGCTCAGCGGGAAGGCCCCGCTGTAGTGCACTGACGACGCGGCGACCGTGGCGCCGTTCGCGGCGGCGGCGACGTTTATCGATGGCCCGTCGTACGCGATGACGTCACGTTGCTGTCGCAATGGTGCAGTCGGGGCGTCCTTCGTGTTGCAGGCCGACAGAAGCAAGCAAAGCGCGGCAAACAGATGTCTGCGGCGGAGTGGGAAGCGG
>JAYSVL010000011.1:0-8696 GCA_043718595.1 Gemmatimonadaceae bacterium | reverse complement strand
CGTAGCCATCGTCGGTGTCACGCTGCAGCTGCCGGACGATGGCGTGACCGACACGACATAGACATTGAGCGGCAGGACATCCGTGATCGTGACGTTGAACGCCTGACTTGGCCCGTTGTTGATCGCCGCAACGGTGTACGTCAGGTCCTGACCCGCCGTCGCCGGATCGGGGTTATCAACTTTGGAGACCGTCACGTCAGCGCGTGGGACGATCGTGCTGGTGACACTGCCGGCGTTGTTGGCGGTGTTGGCGTCGGCGACGGTCGAGGAAATTGCGGTCGCCGTGTTGGTGCGCGAGCCGCCGTCGCCGCCGGGTCGGATGGCTACTTGAATGCGCGGACAATCAGTGCCTGCCGTACACACGGGCAACGTGGGAATGGTGCAGGTGAGGGTGCGCCCGCTTCCGCCGTTTGGCGCGTTGCTACAGTTCACCGCAGATGCCTGGCCGATCAGACTGACGGTTTGACTGACATAACCCTGACCCGTCGCGCCGACACCGTTGTTGATCAGTGTGAGGAAGTCGTCGGTGACCGTGATGCTCGTCGCCGTCGTTGGGCCGGCGTTGACCACTTCGAGTGTGTAGGTGAGCACATCGCCGGCGTTGACGCTGGCAAGGTCCACCGTCTTGATCACCCGTAGGTCTGCTGAGTTGGGATTCGTGCTCGACGTGACGGTGGAGTTTTGATTGTTGTTGCCGTTATTCGGGTCAGCTGCGTTCGCACCGACGGAGGAAAGCACACCGTTGTTGATGATGGTGCCCGCCGCTGTGGTCTGCGCAGTAAACACCGGCGTCGGCACACTGCCGCCTGATGCGAGTGGCGAACCACTGGTGACGGTGCGCGTGCAGGTAATGGTGGCCGGGCCAGCGACGGGAGCCGCTGGCGAACAACTCCATCCATTGAGAGTGTAGCTGTCGATCGTGACGCCGGCCGGCAGGTTGTCGGTGAGCACCAGTTGACCGAAGAACTGAAACGGCCCGGCATTGGACACCGTGAACGCCCAGGTGAACGGCACGCCAACGACAACGAGCGCCGGGTTGGGCGATGATTTGGTGAGCGCCAGGTCTGCCGTCGGCGTCTGCAGCGTCACTCCACCGTCATTCGCTGAGTTGTTGCTGAGCGTCGGATCGGTCGGTGACGAGGAGGAGATGGTCGCTGACGTCGTGATGTTGCTGCCGGCGGTCGCGATCGTGACGGGAATCGTGACCGACCCAAGGGACTGATTGGCACCGGCGATGCCACCACTTGCCCTTGTGCAGGTCACGATCTGACCAGTGACGCTGCAGCTCCAGCCGTTCTGCGAGGCCGCGACCGACCCAATCGTATAGTTGGCCGGAATCGTGCTGCTCATCGTCAGGCCGTTGGGGCTGTCCCCATCGTAGGCGGCCGAGAGGACGAAGTTGAAGGCGTCACCAACGAAGTAGGGTCCGGCGGTGCTCCGCGCGATACTGATACTGACGTCGGAACCGGCCGTCACCGAAATGTTTGAGATGGAGGTGTTATTGGTTGTGCTCGGATCCTGAGCGGCGCTGCCAGGTGCGCCGGGTTGGAGGGCAACGGTCGCGGTGGCGGTGACCGTGCTGATCGAGGCGACGGTGATCTTGCCCGGGATGTTGCCGATGACGAGTGACGTGCCGGAGGCAATTGGCCCAGCGACATCGCAGGTCAGTATGCCCGCGCCGATGGAGCAGCCGGCGGGCAGCGAACCAGATTGCGCAAAACCTGATGGCAGGGGGATTTGCACACGCAGCGCGGTAGCCGGATCGGGCCCCACATTGTTGACCGACAGCGAGTAGTTGAAGGTGGAACCGGACGGTAGCGTGGCGGGCGCCGTCAGCGTGACTCCAAAGTCAGCGCCGGCGATGACGGTTGTGGCGTTGGCGACGGTATTGTTGGAGGCATCGCTGTCGCCAAACGCTGAGGACACCGAGGACCCGACAGTGGTGGTGCCCTGTGCGTTGAGCTTGAGACGAACGGTGAAGATGCCTTGCGCCGTAAAGGCGAGGTTGGGGTGGGTGCAGGTGATGGTCCCCGGACCGTTCGCGCCAACGGACATGCCGGAACAGGAGGCGCCAGTCCCGTTGGTGAATCCGTTGTAGGTGGTATTGGCGGGTACGGTCATCGTGTAGACAATGCCGGTCGCCGTGGTCAGGCCATTGTTTTCGATGACCACGTTGTACGTCACGACCCCGGTGGCGGGCACGGGATCGGGAGTGTCGGTGACATTGAGGACGAGGTCAACCTGCGCGGACAGCGTGGCCGGCGCGGCCGCAAGCACTGACGCTGCGCTGACAACCGCGACCAGAGCGCGCATCAGTCGACGCCTCAGGGCGGCAGATCGCGAATTAGTTTGGTGACGAACTACAGTTGGCGATACATCCGCGCCAGTGGAAACCAGGGAGACGGCCTGAGGTCCAACAACTGGTAAGCGCATCGGTACGGACGAAGGTGACCCCTCCGCGTCGCGGGGATGCGACTGTGGAAAACTGAGGGGCTAGCGTTGCTCACAAACACGAACGCCATAGTGTAATGGATGTGCTTGCTGCACCATAGCCCTCGCCTGATCACATTCTGAGTTATCGACAATACGTTTCCCAGAAGCGCTCGGCGGCGTCACTTACACACCCTCCCCCATACCTCCCTCGCTCAGCTCGCTCCACAAATCGATGACCAATCGACGCAACTACTATAGAGTGCTGCAAGTGCAGCCCGAGGCACCGCCGGAAGTCATCAAGGCGGCCTATCGTGCGCTGATGATTTTGCATCACCCCGATCGTGGTGGCGATCACGCCATGGCCGTGTCGCTCAATGAAGCGTTTGCCGTTCTGTCCGATACCTCGCGTCGATCCGAGTATGACGGACAACGCGCAGCCAAATCGTCACGAAAGGCTGCTACCGTGTCGCAGGCTGCAGCACCCGCAAATGCTCGTCCGCAATTGCTGTGTGCGTTTTGCGACTTGGGTATCACCACCGTCATTCGCGCCGACTCGCGCTGTACGCGGTGCAAGGCACCGTTGGCACCGACCACGCGCCCTGACCAAAACAAAGCCAACGAACGGCGGGGCATGCTCCGGGTGTCCAAGTCTGACTGGGCGTTGTTGCACACCGATTGGCGCGCCGCTGCGATCGATGTACGCATGCGCGACCTCTCGCTCGACGGACTCAGCGTTTACTCAGGCGCCGCACTTCCGCTCCATCGCCGAGTTCGTGTGGTTGGCACTGCCTTCGACGTCGTCGCCGACGTGGTGCAGTGTCGCCGCATGGGTAACGTCTTCACGCTGCATGGCCGCGTGCTCACCGCTCTCTTTTCCGATCAGCCCGGCGGGTTCGTCTCGACGAGCGCGTAGGCGCGCCTCCACAACCGCACATAGCGGCAGGGTCCGTCTCGACGACCGCTCCCTTCGCTGGATTCGTCTCCATCACCGCAACGTCAGCGGTCCGTCTCGCTCGCCGCCTAGTTTCGAGCACGACACAACGCTCGGCGGACCCTCGTCGACCAGCGCATCGTCGTGTCGCCGCGGGCGATCTTTAATGATGTGTTCGTCGCTTGCCCGATCGCACTCGCCCCTGCATGTTCGCAGCGAGACGGATTTGTTGCCATTCACCACGCGGCAGGGGTGGGTTGAAAATGCGGTGCACGATGCAGAGGTCGCGTTGGACGGCACGAGCAGCGATGATGCTGATTGCCATGGGACTCCTCGGCTGCGGTGGTGACAGCGGGCCAAGTGTGCCGCCGCCCGTACTGACAACGGTGAACGTGTCGCTGCTCAGCGGAACGCTGCAGCCTGGTCAGTCGACCGTCGCCAGCGCGACCGGACTCGATCAGAACAATGCGCCGATCGCGACCGGTACCCTCACCTGGTCGAGTAGCGCGCCGAATGTCGCTGCGGTAACAGCGGCCGGAGTCGTCACTGCGGTGTCACCGGGAAGCGTGCAAATCATTGCCGCGGCGGGGACGCGTACCGGTGTCGCATCGCTGACCGTGATTCCGACGCCGGTGGCATCGGTCGTCATTACGCCAACAACGGCCTCGTTGAGTATTGGCGGCACCCAGCAGTTCACCGCGTCGACGCTGGACGCCGGTGGCGCAGCGCTGCCCGGTCGAGCCGTGACATGGACGAGTGCCGATCCAACGCGCGTTACGGTATCGGTCAGTGGACTCGCCACCGCGGTCGCTGCAGGAACGACCACGATTTCGGCGACCAGTGAAGGACGTTCGGCGACCGTGAACGTGGTGGTGACCGTGCCTCCGTGTTCGCAATTGCGCGCAATCACCGTGGGGCAAACGGTCGCCAGCACACTGACGAATGCGGACTGTCGACTAACCGACGGCTCGTATTCGCAGAAATACGAGTTGCGACTGGCGGCGCAGACCGCCGTCACCATCGACATGATCAGTACAGCGATTGACTCGTATCTGTTTTTGCAGAATGCGACGACCGGGGCAATCGTCGCGCAGAATGACGATGACGGTGGGCAGCGCAATGCACGCATCGAACAGCTGTTGCCGGCCGGCACATATATCGTGGTCGCCAACAGCTTTAATGCCGGCGAGTTTGGCGCGTTCCAGCTCGCCGTGCAAACAGCATCCGCAGCGTGTTTCACGGCAGCATCAGTGACGATTCCCAGTGTTATTAACGCCACGCTTCGCACCACGAGTTGCCAGCTGCGCAACGGAGTGTACGCCGATCGTTATCTCATTAGCGTGGCAACACGCACCACGTTGCAGCTCACGATGACGAGTGCCGTGTTCGACGCGTATCTCGGCGTCATCTCGCAAGCGGGTGCGGTGCAAGGCGAAGACGATGATGGTGCCGGTGGCACGAACGCGCGTCTCTCCATCACACTCGACCCGGGCACATACATCATGCTCGCGACGAGTTTCAAGAGTGGTGCAACGGGGGCGTATTCCCTGGACGTGCGCGCACAGGCCCCTCCATGTGCCGTGTCGCGATTACTGGTGTCAGGCAGCACGCTGTCATCAACGTTAGCGACCACCGATTGTGTGCTTGATGGAGGCAACCTCGCGCAACGCTGGGGGCTGACGCTCGCGCAAGCCGGTCAGGTGCGCATCGACATGACATCGACGGCGCTCGATGCGTATCTGGTGGTGCAAGATGCGGCGACGGGCACCGTGCTGTTTGAGGACGACGACAGTGGTGGCGGCACCAACGCCAGAGTTGTCGCGTCACTGCCCGCCGGTCAGTACGTCGTCACGGCCACCAGCTACGACCCCGGAGAAACGGGCGCCTATCAAATCACACTCGGCCAGGCTACGGCAACGGCGATCGCGGTCACGGTCAGTCCGGCCGCGGTCACGTTGCAGCCAGGCCAGACGCAACAACTGTCGGCGACACTAACCAACACCGCCAGCACCGCCGTGACGTGGACCTCATCGGCGGCATCGGTTGCCAGTGTGACGTCTACTGGACAGGTGCGCGCTGTCACCGTTGGTGCGGCGACGATCACCGCAACGTCGGTCGCAGATCCGCTCAAGTCGTCAACAAGCCGGATCACCGTCATCGCGTCGTCCAGCGGCACACCAAATCTCGACATTGCCGGCGCCTACACCACGCAGGCCGTGCAAACGCTCGACGGACGCGTGCCGTTGATTGCCAATCGCAGGGCGTTGCTGCGCGTGTTCGTACGCGGCAGTCAGTCGGGGCTTGCGGCAGCAACCGTACGATTGCGCTTGTATAGTGGCACCACAATTGTTGCGACCATGACGGGTACGGCGACGCCGTCGCTCAACGTCGACGAGTCGGCTACCGGTACTGCGGAGTTTGCGTTGACCGAAGCGCAGGTGCGCAGCGGCTTGGCGTTTGTGGCCGACGTTGACCCGAACAGCACGGTCGCCGAGACCAACGAAGCGGACAACACTTTTCCACTTAGTGGCACGCCACTGGTGCTCAACGTGCAGACCACGCCCGACTTTCGGGTGATCCTGCTGCCGGTTCGCTTCACAAAGAACGGCCGCATAGGCAATGCGAACACGTCGTTGCTCAATCACGCGCGCACGATCTGGCCACTGTCGACGGTGATCAGTTCCATCGGACCAACGTTTAGCACTGACTTGGCACCGTTGGTGAGTAGTGATGCGAATGGATCGTGGTCGGAATTGCTGCGTCAGCTTGAACTGAAACGCCAGCTCGACGGCAGTGTGTCGTACTACTACGGCGTGCTCAACGTGGACTACACGTCGGGCTTGACGGGCCTTGCGTACGTTGGCGGCAAGACGGGTATCGGCATTGACGTGAACTTCGCGCCCGGCACCAACTATCCCGCAGAAAATACGGCGCATGAGTTGGGACACAACTTTGGACGCACGCACACGCCCTGTTTCACCGGCAACAATCGACCGGCCAATCCGGATCCCCAGTATCCGTTTACCGATGGACGCATTGGGGCGTACGGTGTGGACCTGATCGGACCGGTGATGACGCGCTATCTGCCAACGTCGCCAGACATCATGGGCTATTGCGACAAAGGCTGGGCCAGTCCGTACACGTGGAACGCCGTGTCGGTGTATCGCGCCGCGCAGCCGGGTCGTATCGTGCAACCGGCAGCACCGGTAGTGTTGGTAACGGGGATGGTGCGCGATGGCGCGGTGCGTGTCGATCCGGCATTCACGACGTTTGGCGTGCCTGCGCAATACGATCCGGCTGGAACACACATCGCGGAAGCGCGTGATGCGGCTGGCACGTTGCTGAGCGCGATACGGTTTTCGCCACTGCCGTCGGATCACGTCAGTGACTCGACGCGCGCCTTTGTGGTGGCGATGCCGCTCAGCGCAGCGCAACAATCACGCGTTTCGTCACTGACGGTACGTGCTGCTGGCGCCCGGCCAAGCGCGGCGCAACGCACGCGGCTGGTTCGCCCGTCGGCCATGGGCACGGCAACCGACGAGTCAATCGTGGCGCGAGTTGTTGGGGCACGCGAAACGGAAGTATCGTGGCAACGAAGTGCGATCGCGGCGGTGGCAGTGCGTGACAGTCGCACGGGCACGATCGTGGCATTCGGCAGTGGTGGCACGCTGGTGCTACCGGACAACAACATTGACGCGATGGAGTTTCTGATCTCCGACGGCGTGAGCAGTGTTGTGCAATCGGGAACGACCATCAAGAGGAAGACACCGTGAGCGTGTTTGCGCAGCGACGAAGCGTGTTCGTGATCATGGTGATGCTTGCCGCGGCTTGTGGTGCGAAAACGCGCGATCAGGCGGCCGCCATGCCGCCAACGGACAGCGCTGCAATGCGCGTCACGCCCGACAGTGCGTCGCGCGTCGAGTCGCTTTCGACGATTGCTGGTACGCGAGTTGCGCTCGACACGACGCCGGTTGCGGCGGCTGCGCTTGCCGTTGACGTGGCAGCGTCCAAGGCCGTCTCGAAAGCTGGCGAGCGCGTGAAAGACGCGGCGCAGAGTGGGGGTGACATGGTGGTGCTTGAGCGCGGCGCATGTCGCGGTGGCTGCACACCATATCGGCTCAGCCTGCGTGCAGACGGGAAGGTGACGTTTACGTTGCTCACCGACGACAAGAAGCGAAGTTATGACTCGATTCCGGCGACACCCGTTCGCGCGCTCCTCGAATCGATGCGCACGGGCGGTTTTGCATCACTTGATGCCGCCTACGTGCAAGGCGCTCCGGGCTGCGGTGCGTATGCGGCAGACGCGCCGATCGTCGTCCTCACGGCGGTGCGTGGCGCAACAACGCATTCAGTGCGTCATGACTACGGATGCGCCAACACTCCTCGCGCGCTCCGTCAGTGGGGCGCAACGGCGGATTCCATCTCGCGCGCGTCGCGTTTCCTTCCCACCACTAAAGGGAAAGCCAAGTGAGCACACTCTGGTCGTTATGGCTCGCCGTGCAGGTGAGTGTCGCACCGATCGACGTTGGGCCACAGCCACCCGTCGCACGTAGTGTCGCTGCACAGCCTGCGATCGATTCGCTCGCGGAACACATGCGCACGCAGCCGAAGCGGAAGGTCGCAATGAAAACGGCGCCATCGCATCTTACGGGAGATAGTGTCGCCAAGGCTCCGCCAAAGCCTGCCCCGCGTGTCAAATCCGCGCGAAAGCCCGCCGCATCCTTGCGATGACGCCCGACACCGAGTTTCACACGCCGATTGAGGGCGCCGATGGCATTGCTGTACTGCGCGGCAGTGGCACCACGCGCGGATGGAATGGTATTCGCTACAAAACCGGACTGTCGGCCAAGAACGTCAGCGCGACCGCGCTCTCCATGAACGTCGCAACGATCCCGCCGGGCGGCGTTGCCTACGCGCACATCCACGTGGATTTCGAGGTAATGCTGTACATCCTCGCTGGCGCCGTACGGCACGAGTACGGCGCGTCACTCGAACATTCAGTCGACAATGTCGCTGGCGATTTCATCTTCATCGAGCCAGGCGTGCCGCACGAGGTCTGCAATTTGAGCGATACAGAGCCGGTCGTTGCCGTGGTCGCGCGCTCTGACGCCAGCGAATGGGAAAACATCGTGGATTTCCCGAGTGCTCGACGACCTTCGTTGGGATAAGAACGGATAGGCTTGCGGTTTCGGTGGGACAGCAACGGGTTGGGATAAGAGCGGATTAACTGCAATTTTCGTGGGATAGCAACGGCGGTTTCAACCGGTCGCTGCAACATTGCGCACAAACATAACCGCGGGCGTCTGAAAGCCGAGCGTTTTGCGAGGGCGGG
>JAYSVL010000002.1:0-8841 GCA_043718595.1 Gemmatimonadaceae bacterium | reverse complement strand
CCACGTTCCGGCGACAAGCCGGCGATCGGGAGGGAGCCGAACGCGAGTACCGTGATCTGTTGGCAAGACAAACGCGTGTGCAGGGAATCGTGCACCCGGTGACCGCGCGGGTGATGACGTCGCTGGCGCAGGTGCGCATGGACGCGGCAGACGTGCAGCACGATACGCTGCCGCTGGTCGACGCCGAGCAGTTGGTGCGACGCGCGACGTCCACGTTCGTTGCCACGCTCGGTGCGACGCATCCCGACGTTGGCAAGGCGTCGCATCAACTGGCGACAATTCTGCTCGCGCGCAATCGGTTGAATGAAGCGGCCGCGAGTGAAGCCACGGCGATCGACATCCTGACGCGTTCGGTTGGCGCGTTGCACCCGTCGACGCTCGCGGCGCGTGCCGGACAGGCGCGCGTGTTACGCGCGCGCGGGGATGCACGGGGGGCGGTGCGAGCGATGAGCGAGCTCCACGACCAGGTTGGATCGGCAGCCGATTCGGTGCCGGGCATCGCCCTTGAGCGCGCACGTGCAACGCTCGGCCTATGTGATGTGTCACTGACCAACGCGTCTGGTGTTACTTCGGCTGACGCGTTGGATCGTTGCGAGCGCGCCGTGTCCGCAGTTCGTGCCGTGCCAACAGCTCCGTCAACACTGCTTACGCAGGCCGTCGCACTGCGTGATTCCGCGCAACGCCAAGCACGGCGCGCCGCGTCCACGTCGCGCGAGACGCCGTTGGTGCGTTAGTCACACGTTCGGCCCGCGCGTCACGGCGGGGATGCAGTGCCTATTCATGATGGTCTTGAGCGTCGCACTGTGCGCCATGTCAACTGATTCAGTCGTTCACTAGCTGCTCGGCAGCGATCCCGCCATTCGCCATCGGGTGATGCGCGACCTTACCGACACCCCCACGGATATCGTGGCGGCGGAACGTGCTCGGGTCGCCATTGATGGCTGGGGCCAACGGTTGCTCGACCTGCAACGACCGGACGGTCAGTGGGGTGATGAGATCGCCAACCCATTCTGGTGGACCAATCTGTACACGCTGTTGTATCTGCGTGACTTCGGCGTCGACCCCTCGCACGTGCGCGTGCAAGCGACGATTGCGCGTGTGCGCGACCAGGACCGGTGGGTCACGTCGCGCGCCTTGCGTGTGCTACACTGGTACGCGTCGCCCTAAGGGACGGTGACTGTTTTCATCATGCCCATATCGGCATGCGGCTTGCCGGTTCCCTTGAGATGCTCCGGCGTAAAGCACACCAACGCGTAGTCACCGGGCGTGATGCCGAGCGTGAGCGAAATGATTCGGCCGGGCGCGATCGATGTGGTGCCGCCAACCAGACGACTCGGCGGTGTGCCCGCTTGTCCGTTCTCGAGCCACTTGAGTACATCGAGCGCAGTCTTGCCGTCGTTAAGCTTGACGAGAGCGAACTCGTGCGCTTGCGGGCCGCTGTTTTCAATGCGAAATGTGTGCATGCCGCTCGTCAGCGGTTTGTTCAGAGTGAAGTCGTAGTCCGATATCTTGACGATGACGTCACCGGTCATGCTTGGCAGCTTCGCCGGACGGGTCCCCACCACCTCAAGCTTGCTGTACATGCCACGCATGTAGTGCGGCTGGCCGTCCGTCGCCGGAATCCAGCACCACACCGCGTACGTACCCGGCGCGAGCACGAGCTGCACCTCGCCGGTTTGTCCGCCGAGTGCCCATGACGGTCCGCCTTCGCCCTCGCGCCATCCCGCTGAGCCTGGTCGACGCAGGTCAGTCATGAAGGTTGCGAGCGACTGCCCGGGGCTCAACCGCGTCAATTGCACGTGGTGCAGCGCCTTTCCTGTATTCTTCACACGCAAGGTGACGAGCCCAGCGGGGGCGGTTGGCGGCACCTTGAATGCAAAATCCATGGCTTCGATCAGGACGACCGGCACCGCGCTCGCACCTCGAGCGTCTTTCGCCGCGGCTCGCGTCGATTGGGCCGTCAGTGTAGAACTGAGAAAGGCCAACATCCCACTCAAACGTCGAAGACATGCTGAACGTGTCATGGCAGGCTCGGGTCAGGGGACATTTTCGTGACAGTGGCAGTGGCAAACGTCCAACCAAGACTGGCTCGCCGTCAAGACGTCAAACGCATCGGATTCACGGAGACCATGCATCACCTTGACGCACGCGTTGGCGGCACCTTCAAGATGTCGTTCACCAACTTCTCGACGCAGCACAGTCATTCGTTTGGCCGCGAGTATCGGTCACCCTCACGGCTGTGTCGTGCGGCACGGAACTGCATGTGGTGCAAGATGGTATCCCAGAGATGATACCGGTCGAGATGTGTTATCTCGGCTGGCAGGAGTCACTCGCCTTGCTGGCACAACTTGTCGAGCCAGAAATTCAACAACAGTGCACATGTCACAACGCTCGGGATGGAGTGCGACCGTGTTCATGCTCGGCGCAGCGACGGCAAACGCACAAGTGCCATCGCGGCCGCAGCCTCCGCCGCGACCGCCGCTGACTGTAGCCGTTACCAGCTGGACCACGCGCGCGAGTGATCAGGCGCACGCCCGGCACGTCTCGTCCGTGTTCGATTCGTGGCAACTGCGTGTCGATTCTGCCGTCAACGGGACGCTGTTTGCGCGACAGCCGATTGCTGTTGGCGTGCGATACTATACGGACGGCCAATTGCGCATTCCCATCGTTCGCGGACAAATGCAGCGTCCGCAGGTGATCGCCGTGCCGTCGCGTCTACGCGAAAACATGTTTGACCGAACTGGTATTTTGCCGCTGCCGATCGCCGAACGGGCGTCTCGTCTCGTAGCAATTCGCGAGTTCATTACGTACGCTGCCGTGTTCGACGGCGTACTCGACAGTGTCAGCACGATAGAAGTTGTTGAGCGCGATTCGGCTGGTGTGGCGCTTCGCCTTACCGCAACGCGATTCCCTCGCGTGCTCGGCGACAGCGTGCTGAACTCGCGACCAGTACGGGTGCTGCGCGACAGCACGGTCATTGCACTGGAACAGTCGCTCCCTATCTCGTCGCGCTTCAGCAGCGCCGTGGGAGGCGACGTGCAATCGCTTCGTGGCACGATCGTTGGCAGGCGTGTTGTCGATCTTGGCACGCAACGTACCGTCGCCATGCACGATACCCTGCTGCTCACGGGTCGCGTTCGGGTTGATGACGGTTACGGCGGAGTGTCGGACCTGCCGCACTACGAGTACAGCGTTCGCGACGTGACAGTGCGCGACTCACTGTCGGCGCCCGAAGTGCGCGAGCCATTCGACATGGTGCGGACACGAACGCCCCGGACGCCGCAGACGGGCGCGGAACGCGACGCAGCTATCGCGCGCTTGCTCACAGCGTCCACGATTCGTGCGCGCGATTCAATTCGCGCCCAGTTTCGCTTCCCACGAGACTCGACCTATGCGCGCCGGATTATTGCGCATGCGCTGACGATCGGAGATTCTGCTGCCGCGGCGCAATGGATGATACAGGACGCATACGATGCGCAAACCCGTCTTACGCCCAGCGACTGGCGCGTGCTGCGTGGCTGGTTGCGCGATGCAGCGGCGGCACGGCGCGTTGGCGTGGATCGTGAGTTGATCGCAATCTCCTTGGTTGACGCACTCACCCACGCACCGCCAGTACTGGCATCTGCCGCGCAACCAGCCGTCTGTGCGCCCACGGTGTGTCGGGCGATGGCAACCGATGTTGCGGAACGTTCGCAGCCGCTCCGTGCTGTGGCCCTCGTTGCTGCAATGGTTACGAGCCCCCGTGGCTGGACGGATTCCGTGATCGCGAACGCGGCGCGCAATCCCTTGCTCGAAACGCGAGCGTTGTGGTTTGCGCGTGGGACTTCGACGACAGCGGGCGCCAGTGCCAAAGCACCGATTCCGGAGCCTGACGCAAACTCGCAGGTGTGGTGGTTCTGGCTTCGGGGTCAGGATAGCGCGTACACGCGGTCGCGCAGCGCAACAGCCGTAGCTCCGCTACGCGCGCGTGGGTCGATCGCGAACTACAGCAACGACATAGCCGCCAGGTCGATTCGGTTCGCCGCCGTTCGCACCGGACACGACTATGCTGCTGCCTTGCGCCGTCATCGCCTTTCCGCCGACGACGACTCCTCGCGAGCGCTGTTTGGCATGCTGCTGCTGGCCATCGGCGATTCGTTATTCACAGCGTCGGAACTCCGGTCGCTCGCATTGGCAGCGCCGAGTGACGAGCGACTGCTGGCGATGCAGCAAATTGCGCGCATGCCGACGGTGCTGGCGGCCGACTCCGTGGCCGCCGACATTGGCATCCACCTGCTGGAGTCATTGTATGGTAGTCGACCACTCGTGTTCGTTGGCGACACGGCACAACGTCGTGGGTTCTTCGACGCGCCAACGCTACCCGACTCCATCACGCGCTACCTGACGCTGGATTCGCTACCCGATGCCGTGCGGCAGCGCGCCACGGCACTCGGCCATGCACCCGTCCCACGTGGCTGGACGTTTCCGGATGGGACCACAGGCTTCATCACGCGCGTTGGTCCGGTTCGTCGCATGGGCTCGTTCTACGCGATCGACGTTTCGTACACAACGTTGTACGCGCGAGGCCCAAGTCGGTCTGGTGGGTACGCGAACGGCTACACACTGTGGTTGATTGATGGTCCGCGGGGATGGATCGTCTTTAGCGCGCAGTCCTGGGTCACCTAGGCGTTCGCGCTATCCCGCGGTTACTCCACACCTTCACCACCGTGTCTACGCTCATCATTCCGACAGCGCGGCTGGATCTCCTGTTGCAGACACCCGCTGAAACGCTCGCTTGGGTAGAGTCGTTACCGCCGGACGTGCGCGTGGAGGTTTCACCCGAGTGGATCGCGCGGGTGCAGAACTCCGAGCCGGGAAACCCATGGACGCTCGGCTTTCGCGCGCGTTTGCGGGACACTGGCGCAGTGGTTGGCACCTGCGCGTTCAAGGGTCCGCCAGATGCCGATGGCATGGTAGAAATCGCCTACGGTATTGAGGAAGCGTATCGCGGTTGTGGCTACGCCTCGGAGGCCTCCAGCGCGCTGACGACGTTTGCCTTTCGTACGGGAGACGTGCGGTGTGTGCGAGCGCATACGAAGATCGACAACGTGGCATCGGTGCGCGTCCTCGAACGCTGTGGATACCAGTTTGTTGGCGAAGTCGTCGATCCTGACGATGGGTTGGTGTCGCGCTACGAGCGAGTGATCCCCAACTAGCGCCGCGTTCATGCCCTTCCCCATTCTCGGCGGAGATTGCGCACGCGCTGGCAACCATTTGCGACTGACGTAATGCAAAGGAACACGGCGCTCTCACTACTCGTTGGTGCAGTCGTCACGCTGCGCGGATTCGCGGCACAGGGGCAGGCGTCGCTCACCGCTGGTGCCTTGCGCGTCGGCGTGAGCAAGGCGGGCATGCTCATTGAACTCCGCAATACAACCACCGGTATCAACTATCTCGACGCCGGTCATGCAACTCCGCTACTCACGCTGGTGAGCGGCGGAGAACGCTATCTACCAACGTCACTGTCGTCATCCGGCCGCAGCGGGCCCGCCACACTCACGGTGCAGTACGCGAAGGTTGGTGTTCGTATTGTCCTGCGCGCGCGTCAGACGCCAACGCATCTCGCGCTCGAGATCGTCAGCACCTCACCCGAACGCAACGTGGACGCGGTTGTCTGGGGGCCGTATGCCACCACGATCAACACCACCGTGGGTGAGATCATTGGTGTTGTGCGAGACCCGCGCGTCGCGCTCGGTATGCAAGTGCTCAATATGAAAACGCTCGGCGGCGATCTGCCAAATAACGAGGGGAGCACGTGGGCGCGTGGCATCGCGGCAACGGCGCATCCGTGGGGAAGCACCCTACAGGCCTATGCGATCAACCGCAGTCGCGATCGAGTGGTCGACGCGTGGGGTGGCAATTACCACAACATGCCGGTACCAGCGATCGCCAACGAAACCGTCGTTGGTAGTGCCATTGCGCTGTTTACCTGTCCCGCGACTGAGACGCTGGACCGGATGGAGCAGATTGAACTCGCTGAGGGGCTCCCGCATCCAACGGTAGACGGAGTCTGGTGGCGAAAGTCTCCGGTCTTTGAACGCTCGTACATGATTTCGTCGTTCGGTGAGTCCGACATCGACGAGATGATTGCGTACACCACACGCGCTGGACTGATGTCGCTCTATCACGAGGGGCCGTTCAAGAGCTGGGGCCACTTTGTGCTCGATGACGTGCAGTTCCCCAATGGGCGCTCTGGGATGAAACGTGCTGTGGAGAAAGCACGCACCGCCGGTCTGCACCTCGGCGTGCACACGCTGACCAATTTTATCAACACCAATGATCCGTATGTGACGCCGATCCCCGACGATCGGCTGAGTGTCACGGGTGCAAGTGTGCTCGTCCGCGATATCGATACGCGCGCCACCGAAATTGAGGTGCGTTCACCAGCATACTTCGCCGACGAGACGCACAATTATCTGCACACGGTGAAGATTGGCAGCGAGCTGATTCAGTACCGTGCCGTCACGGCGCAACCACCTTTCCGCTTGCTCGATTGTCAACGCGGCGCGTTCGGCACCACGGCGGCACCGCACCACGCAGGGAGTGTCATTGCCAAGTTGCTCGATCACAGCTACAAGGTGTTCTTTCCAAACTTCGCTATGCAACGCGAAGTGGCAAGCAATCTCGCGGCGTTCCTCAATGAGACGGGTGTCGACCACATTGACTTTGATGGGCACGAGGGCGCGCTGGCGTCTGGGCAGGGCGACTACGCGCTCGCTGTCTTCGCCAACGATGTGCTGCGGCAAACGCACCACGATCTGATCAATGGGACCAGCATCAGCAAAACGTTCTATTGGCACATTGGCTCCTACTACAATTGGGGCGAGCCGTGGAACGGCGGTTTTACGGAAAGCATGCAGCAGTACCGCATTGATAATCAGGCGCTCTTCGATCGCAATTTCATGCCGCACATGCTCGGCTGGTACTTGCTAACGGCCAACACCTCACTCGCCGAGATGGAGTGGATGCTCGCGCGCGCGGCGGGATATGGTGCGGGGTTTGCGATGGTTGCGCGCCCTGCGTCACTCCGTGGCAATCCACGCACACCGGTTTTGCTGGACGCCATACGCATGTGGGAGGACGCCCGCACGCATCACGGATTCGATAGCGCACAACGCGCTCGGCTTAAAGATCCCACCAACGAGTTTCATCTGCAGCAGACGGCTGCGGACGCATGGTTGCTATCACAGTATGTATCAACGCAGGCGCTCGTCCGCGAGAAGGTGGAGCGGCAGCCGGGTGAGCCAACAGCAACCGCGTGGAACGTCGCACAAACATGGCCCACGCAACCGTTGCAGTTTCGTCTCACCGTCGTTCGGGGAACAGCGCGAAATTTCCGCATGCACATTGATCGTTATGCGGAAGTCGCAATTCCCGTGGAGCTCCTGCCCGGCGAGAGTCTTGTCTGCGATGGGTCCAATACCGTGCAACTCTACGACGCCGCGGGCAAAACAAAAGCGCGGGTCACGCTGCGCACCCCGCTCCCAACGCTCGCGCCTGGTACGCACGCGATCACACTGGACTCCGACTTTGCTGACGTCGACACCCCGCGGATCGAAGTACACGTCAGGGGATTGGGTACACCCGAAGTCGTGCGGGCGCGCCGATAGCGTTCGCTTACACGCGCACTGGTCGGCCGCCATCGCGCGCCGAACGATAGAGTGCCTCGATCACCGTGAGGTTGGCTGCCGCTTCATGTGCGTCGTAACGCATTGGGTGTTGCGCAAGCACGCAGTCGCCGAAGTGCTCGACCATCAGTCGATACTGATCGATACCCGCAATCTCTTCGCGTCGTTCATCGCGATTCGGTCCGCGGTGCACGATAGACACATCGCCCGCGCCGGGATTGAAGGCCCAGTCGACGCTGATGGATGCGTCAGTGCCACTAATGTCGTAGAACTGTCGCTGTTCCTGGCTCAGGGCGCAGTCGAAGTGCGCCACCAGTCCATTGGCAAAGCGCATTGATCCGGCAAGCTGTTCGTCCACGCCACGGCCGGTCCAGGTAGCCCAAGCCTGCACTTCTACCGGCTCCGCGTGGGCAATCGTTCGTGAGACGCTGACGCAATAACAACCGACGTCAAACAGCGCACCACCGCCGAGCGTCTCGTCAAGGCGCACGTTGTTCGGTTGGGTGAGACGAAAGGTGAATGCGCTGCGGATCGCGCGCACAGCCCCAAGCGCGCCGCTATGGGCACGAGCAATCACCTGCTCTGTCCGCGGATGAAATCGATACATGAACGCTTCCATGAGTCGCACACCGTGTGTATCGGCAGCTCGTTGCATCTCGCGACAGTCATCTGCTGTCAAAGCCAGCGGTTTTTCGCACAGGACATGCTTGCCGTGTTCGGCGGCGTGGATCGTCCACTCCTTGTGCAAGCTATTCGGCAACGGGATGTACACGGCATCGATCTCTGGATCTTTGAGCAGAGCCATATAGCTCGCGTGGTACCTCGGGATCGACCATTTCTCTGCATAGGTGCGTGCCTTGTCCGCATCACGGCTGGCAACCGACACCAGCGTGCCATTGTGCGACGCGTGAATCGCCGGATTCACCGCGCGTCCGATATTTGCCGTGCCGAGTACGCCCCAACGGACGGTGGTGGCAGTCATACGATGGAATGGCTTGTGCAAGTCGGCTTGTGGCGAGAACGCATAAGAGAATCGGCGGTACCCATGCACAAGCGTAGTTCTACGGCCAGCGTGCTGGAAGGCACTTCGGCATTGTGTTGGTGCGCGCTTGACGGCGCTTACTGGCTGACGCACTCGGTCGCTCTTGACTCGCCGCCGCGCGTAGGCATGTGA
>JAYSVL010000001.1:0-8862 GCA_043718595.1 Gemmatimonadaceae bacterium | reverse complement strand
GTATGCGGTCGCAAGAGGCGAAGTCTGGCCTGCTCTTCATCAAAGCGCCGTTGGAAAGCAGAATCCACTTGATATGATTGCTTTACCTCTGTTGCACTGAACAGCGTCGAATTCGTGAACAACGTGCCGATGTGATCTCGCCTTTCTATCGGCCGCAGGTTGTCCGCGCGAAGCCAAAGCGTATCGAATCCGCGAGTGTCGCGGTCATCCGGGTCCGGAACCGCTCGGCCGGGCTTGCGAGTCACGACAACCCACGCGGGAACGCCGCGATACACCGAGCGCGATGTCTCCAGCTCAAAAACCTCGCTTGGCAAGAGCGAGTGATAGTCACTTCCCATGCTCCGCACATAGGTACGCCGCGCAGCGACCAATCGCGACGTGTTGTTGACAACGACCGGCGCGTACGCGGGCTCGCGCGCGACACCCGGCGATTGCGCATATGCGATTTGCGGCCACGGCGACACAAGGCGCGCGAACGCGGACGCGGGCGAAGTCTCAGGAGCGGACGACGAGTCGATGCGGCTGGTTGCCTCGTCTGTGCGCGCAGCGATTGCCGACGTGGTCGCGGACCCGCTACCCGTCCGCCGCGCACTCCAGAACGATGTCGCGACGAGCAAGACGGCGGCAGCAAATGCAGCACCGCCGATCCAGCGCACCCGTCGAACGTCCCGTTTCGGTGCTCCCGGCGCGCCGTCAGGGAGCGTGATGCAAACACCTGCTGCCCGACTCTCCAGCACACGCGCAAGCAATGCATCGTCGGCCTTGGGAGATTCGATGCGATGCAAGTCCGCAACAAATGCATCAAGTGACGCGCCGAGCGGATGGTCATGGAAGGATGTCATACGATGCTCCCGAGGAGTGCGCGCAGCTGTTGCACTGCGCGGTGGAGTCGAACTTCTGAGTTGTTGACGGTGATGCCAAGCAAGGCCGCGATTTCGGCGTGCGAATAGTCTTCGATCACGCGCAACACGAACACGTGACGAAGCGCCGGTGTCAGCTGACTGAGCGCGCGTATGGCGCGATCATGCGCGAGCGGATCAGGATCGACACTTGGTGCAGCAAGGGAGATGCCGTCGATCTGCACCGTTCGCCGTCGCCGCTCCCGGCGTTGGTGCCCGAGGGCGACGCGCGTCGTCACCCGCGCGAGCCAGCCAGCGAACTCGCCGCGCTCGTCGTAGCGGGCCAGCGCCTCAGGCAGTCCGACGAACACATCGTGCACCACGTCGTCGGCATCGTAGGTCGACGCGGTCAATCGATAGGCGATGGCGAGCAGCCGCGGCGCATGTTTCCTGTAACACGTCGCGATCGCGTCCGGCTCGCCGCGACGCAGCGCCGCCAGCAGGCGTGGCCACGGTTCGTCGGGCGAAGCCTCGCGAACGAGCGCAATCGGAACGGCTCGAGAAATCGTCATCGCGGAATCGTCATAGATGTCCCTCAATGCCCGGCGCCGCAAAAACCTTACATATCGATAAACGTACGTCGTGGCGCGATCGCGCGATTGACGTACCTTGACATCTAGCTGTACTAGTGCGCATAGTACACCAATGCTTCCGTTCCCTGTAACGCTTACCACCGGCGAGTCGCCGTACCGGCAGGTCGTCTACGCGGCCACGAAAGCAGTTGTCTCGGGCGAAATGCCAGAAGGGAGTCCGTTTCCTTCGGTGCGCGAGCTCAGTCAGGCGCTCAAGATCAACCCCAATACAGCGCACAAAGTGGTCGCGGAATTGGTCCGCAATGGTCTGCTCGAAGTCATGCCGGGACTCGGCACCGTTGTCTCGGTGGGTCGCAAGGCGTCGTCGGCCGAGCGACGTGCGCTGCTCTCGCGCGACGTGGAGCAGTTGGTCGTGGAGGCCATGCGTCTCGGCCTCAAGGAATCGGATGTGTTGAATGCCTTTTCAACGCGATGGGCCGAGTTGTCGGCATCGCCATCGGCAGTGCCATCGACCGCCTCGTCGGTCCTCACCGGTCGCCCCGCATGAGTGCCACACCGCAGCCCGTGATCGCTGTGCGCGAACTGTCGTATCGTTTTGGCAAGAAGGTGGTGCTCGACGACGTCGCGTTCGAGGTGCCGGAAGGTGCCTTCTACGCCATGCTCGGCGCGAACGGCGCAGGCAAAACGACGTTGTTTCAACTGCTCGCGGGCGCGCGACCCATGCAAGTGGGCAGCGCGCAGCTCTTTGGTACACCGGTGCGTCGTCTCACCACCGGGCAGCGCGAACGGGTGTCGTACGTCGCCGAGGGGCAGTCGTTGCCCAGGTGGATGCGGCTCGAGCAAATGGAAGCGTTTTGTGCGCCGCTTTATCCCATGTGGGACATGGAGCTCGCACGAACCTTGCGCACCCGGTTTGATCTTGATGCGCGACAGACGATCGGCACGATGTCGCGAGGGCAGCGCATGAAGGCTGCGCTGCTGTGCGCACTGGCGCCGAGGCCCAAGCTCATCGTGATGGACGAGCCCTTCACCGGTATGGATGTCGCGGTGAAGGACGAACTCGTCCGCGGACTATTGGACACCGCGAGCCAGGAGGGCACGACGGTGCTCCTGTGTTCGCATGACATTGCGGAGATCGAAGCACTCGCAGACTGGATAGGAATTCTCGATCAGGGTCGCGTTTGTTTGTCAGAGTCACTCGATGCGCTGCGCGCGCGTTACAAGCGCGTGGAGTTCTTCACAGAGCCTGGTCTCGCACTGCCGACGCAACTCCCAGCAAGCTGGCTTTCGGTTGAGCGCGCTGGATTACGCGTGAGCGTGTTGATGGACCAACACGGGCATGAACGGGAGCAGGTGGCAGCGATACGCGGTGTGACGCGACGAGACGTGCGCGAAGCATCGCTCAAGGAGTTGTATTTGGCGCTCTCCGGATCGTCACGTCGAACGCTGGAGGCGGCCGTATGACGCCGCTCGATAAGGTTCTGCACCTCGCGCGCAAAGACGCGACGGAGTTTCGATGGTGGTTTGTCGGATACGCCGCGCTGGCACTCGCGAGCACGGTCGCCGCAGTGTCCGTCTCCGACGACACAACTTCCCCTATGACGCGCCTGTTGGGTCCGCTCTTGTGGTTGTTCGGTGGGATCATCGTCGCTGTTGTTGTGCAAAGCGACTCTGCGACGGATCCCCGTGCGTTTTGGGCCGGCCATCCCATAAGTGCGCCGCTGTTGCTTGCCGCGAAGGTGCTGCTCCTCGGCGTCGCCCTGATCGTGCCGCCGTTGTTCGGTCAGCTCGTGGCGTTGCGTCACCTGCGCGCTTCATCAGCGGATGTGCTTGCATGGCTTAGCAACGGCGCTGCGCTGTATGCAACCTGGTTGCTCGCCGCGATGCTGATGGCAGCGTTGACCAAGCGGTTGGCCGGATTCATCGGTGCGATGATTGCGGTTCCTGTGCTCTGGGCACTAGTCGGCTGGACACTGAGCGTCGACTTCTCAGCATGGCGCGTGTTGGTGTCAGATCGTCCGGGGCGAATCGTCGCGGCAACGGTGGGCTTGGCGATAATGTCGGTACTCTACAAGACGCGCACTGCGGGTCGATTCTGGCTGCTACCGGCAGGATTCCTGTTGTCCGCGGCTGTGACAGCCTACACCTCGCCGCCGAGTGCGACCGTAACACCGATTGCATCGCTTGGTGCTCCGTCGATTGCGTTGACGCTCGACACACCGAATTTTGGATTGTTCGAAACGGCGAATGAGCAGTTTGTTCGATTGGCGGTGAGCGGGGCGCTTCCGCAATATCGCTACGCGTACTACCCAGATTCGGCGATCTTGACATGGGCCAGTGGGCGAACGGAATTGCTGAAGGTGTACCCGCAGCAAGAATTTCTACTCTCGGCGCAAGATTCAACTGCGGAACAAAATGCTGGGGTTCACACACAGTTTACGGCTGGACTGGCGATCGGAAGGGCGAGGCAGACGCACGATAGTACCGCAGGTCGGCTGCGCAGTTTGCGCATCACTGGGAGCGTTGATGTCCTGTTGCCGCAATTGCTGGCGACCATCGGCTCAGGAGACAGCACGCTATTTGACGGCGCCGTTAGTATCATCGTGCACGGGGCACCCGCACAACAGGCATCCGTTGCACTTGCCAAAGTCGTCGCAGACGGAGGACCGAATCACGCGACGCTGCGCTTGCGCAGGCAGTACACACTTCGCCGAGTATCCGCCGATCAGAAGGACACTGTCTTGTTCGCGTTCAATGTGTACGGTTACAACGACTACCCCCTCGTTCTTCCGGGGGCAAGCCTGCACGAGGTGCAGCTATCCATAACGCCTGCATCCACTGCGCTAATTCCACTGCCAATGACGCGATCAGTGCCGCCACGGCCTCAGCGAAGCGAAACGGACGGCTCACGACTCGAACTGGTGCGCTGGAACACGATCTCACGATACCCCGTGACCATCGAGCACAGCATCAAGGCACCGCCTTCGCCCCCTTAAGTGCCTTCCCCGGCGTCGCCTTGGTCGGCTGCCCCTCCTCCACCACCGCGACACCATTCACAAACACCCACCGCATGCCCGTCGCCAGAAGCGTCGGCTCGAGATACGTCGAACGGTCCTTCACCGTCTTCGCATCAAACACAATCACGTCAGCGAACGCACCCACTTTCAACACACCGCGATCGGTCAAGCCAAGCACCTCCGCCGGAAGCGCGCACGACTGCCGCACCATCGCCTCAAGCGAAATCACCGAGCGGTCCAACACATACTCGCGCAGCTTTTTGGAGAACGTCCCGTACTTCCGCGGGTGGCCGTCGCTGCCGTCAGAACCGGTCATCACCCACGGCTCCTTCATCAACGCATCGATGTCGCTCTCCTTCATGTTGAACGACGCAATCCCGGCACCACCATTCTTGATCACGGCAATCGCCGCCGAAATAGGATCCGTCTTCATACGTTCGGCGAGTTGTGCCAGCGTCAGTCCTGTGAGTGCCTTGTCACGCGATGAGGTCAGCAGCAACGATGCCGCCCCTCCGCGTCGTCGCATGTTCTCTTCCATCTCACGTCGCAGCCGCGGCAGTAACGTGTCGTTCGCCAACCGCGCGAGCAACGCAGTGGTGCCACCGTCTTCTGCCCAGCGCGGCACGAGTGACGCGGTCATCGACGTACCTGACGCCGTGTACGGATACTGATCGGCAAACACCTTGTCACCTCGCGCACGCGCCGCGCGAATCATTGCGATCAACGAATCCGAACGGCCCCACACATCAACGCCCAGGGCCTTGATATGCGAGATGTTGAGCGTGATACCAGCCTCGCGTGCAATGCGCATCGCCTCACGTGTGGACGCGAGCAGCCCGATGTCATACGAACTCTCGTCGCGCTGGTGCGTGTCGTACACGCCGCCAAACAGCTTGAGCTCTTTCGCCAGCGCAATCACTTCCTCGGTGGTGGCAAAACTTCCCGGTGCGTAGAACAATCCCGCCGACATGCCAATCGCACCGTCGCGCATGGCGCGTCGCACCAGTGCGCGCATGGAATCCACTTGCGACGGCGTCGCCGCTTGTGCGCCGCGACCAACCACGGTACCACGTACCGAACCCTGCCCAATGAACAAACCCGCATTCGGTCCAATGCCGTTTCGTGTCCAAGTGGCCAACGCCGCCGCAACGTTCACCGGACCGCCACCATCATTGCCGGTGAGCACCGTCGTCACGCCCTGCATCAAGTAGCCGTCAAGGCGACTCGTCGACGGCTGCTGCAAGTCCACCAGCACATGAGCGTGCGGATCAATAAACCCGGGTGCGACAACAAACCCCGTTGCATCCATCGTACGCGCAGCGGTCACGCCTCGCGCTCGTGCGTCGCCCACAAACACCACGCGATCACCGCGGAGCCCCACATCGGTCACGCGCGACGCAGCACCGGTACCGTCCACCACGCGCCCGCCGCGCAGCAACACATCCACCGCGATCGCCTGCGCTCGCACGCGCGAACTCCCAACGCTCGTGGCAAGCACCACGCATGCAATAACGCTGAGCGTGCGACGCATCAGTAGCGCATCAAGTCGGTGTATGCCGCGCGGAATGACTCTACTTGCGGTAGGGTCGCGTCTTCCAACGTTGGCGCATAACCGACGAATGTATCGGTGCTGGCCACACGTTTCACCGGCGCGTCCAGCCAGGCAAAACAGTCGTCGGCGATGCGCGCCGCGATCTCCGCGCCATACCCCCACGACATCGCATCTTCGTAAGCGACAATCACACGCCCCGTGCGTTTGACGCTCTCGTATACCGACTCCGAATCCCACGGCGACAGCGATCGCAGGTCAATCACCTCAACAGACGGCCCACCTTCGTCGGCAATCTGATTGGCCGCCACCAGCGCGCGCTGCACCGTGGCCCCATACGTTACCAACGTGATGTCCGTGCCGGCGCGCACGGTGCGCGCCTTGCCAAACGGAATCATGAAGTTTGGACCCGGGTTCTGCGACTTGTTGTACGTCTGCCGATACAAATGTTTGTGTTCGAGAAATAACACCGGATCCTCACAGCGAATGGCGGTGCGCAACAACCCGCTCGCGTCAAGCGCGGTGCTCGGACACACCACGCGAAGTCCAGGTGTGTGCGTGAAGATTGACGCGCCTGTCTGTGAATGATATGGCGCCCCGCGAATGTAGCCACCATACGTGGTACGAATCACCACCGGCGCACTAAACGCGTTGTTCGAACGCCAGCGCATGATCGCGAGCTCATCACGGATCTGCATGTACGCGGGCCAGATGTAGTCGAAGAACTGAATTTCGACGACCGGCTTGAACCCGCGATGCGCTAACCCAATCGCGCGGCCAATGATATTCGCCTCGGCGAGTGGCGAGTTGTACACACGCGTGCCACCAAACTGTTTCTGCAGCCCCCACGTCACCTTGAACACGCCGCCCTTGCCCTTCACCTTGCCCAGCTGTTCCTCGCGTGACACATCCGCCACGTCTTCACCAAACACGAGCATACGATCGTTGCGCGCCATCTCGTCCTTCATGCACGCATTGAGCAGGTCCACCATCGTGGTCGGCTGTCCAGTAAACTGCGGATCCTCTTCTGTGTCAAACGACTGACCGCACGGGTCGACGTCCGGCGAGTACACCGCATAGTGCACCGAATCGGCCGCGGCGAGCGGTTGTGCCAGCGCATCATCCGTCGCCGCGAGCACCTCGGCATCAATGGCCTCGCGCATTGCCAGCAACTCAGCCTCTGTTGCCAAGCCTTCGCGAACGAGAAACGCGGGCAGTGTCACCAGCGGATCACGTGCGGCATCGGCGTCCCGCTCCTCTTTCGGACGATAGAACACTTCATCGTCCGACAACGAGTGCGAGTACGGACGGATCACCTTCGCGTGTACGAGCGCGGGCCCCTTGCGCGCCCGCGCGTACTCAATAGCGCGTGCCATCACCTCATGTGACGCCAGCAAATCGCACCCGTCGACCTCTTCCACATAGAGCCCCGGGAACGAGGCCACCAACTTGGAAATCGAACCGCCCGCCGTGTTCACCTCTACCGGCACCGAGATGGCATATCCGTTGTCCTCCACGAGATACACGATCGGCAGCTTCAGATTACAGGCCGTGTTAAGCGATTCCCAAAACTCACCCTGGCTGGTCGTGCCGTCACCGGTTGTGACGAGCGTCACCTCATCGCTCGCGAAGCCGTCACCAATGCCTAGCGTCGCCGCCCGCATTGTGGCTTCGGCCGAACCCACGGCCTGCAAGAACTGTGTGCCCGTTGGCGACGAACCGGACGCGATATTGAGCGCTTTGTGCCCCCAGTGACTCGGCATTTGTCGCCCGCCCGAACTCGGATCGGCCGCAGCACCCACCGCGCTGTACAACATTTCGTTGACGGTCATGCCGAGCATCAGGCAGAGGGCCCGATCACGATAGTAGAGATAGAACCAGTCGTGCGACGGGCGCAGCAGAAACCCGGCAGCGATCAGGATCGCTTCGTGACCCGCACCGGAGATCTGAAAAAAGATCTTGTTCTGTCGCTTGAGCTGAATTTCGCGGTCGTCGATCCGACGGGAGAGGTACATGACACGATACGCCCGCAGGAGTTGGTCGCGGGAGAGCGACCGCGTCGCGGCGACAGGTGCGCGGGTTGGGCGGGTAGCAGTGGCCATCGACGCGGGACGTGAGAAGGTGAGGCGACCGCTGAAAGTTACTCGCTGCCGCAGTCCGAGGTAGACACTCGCAAAATGCCAGAAGTAACGGGATTCGCTCGGCATGCGTTGACACGCGTCGTGAAAGCACGGAACATGTACCTATCTACCGCGCACGCTTGCGCGCCCGTCTTTGCCCCCGTCGTCTCCGCCGAGTCGCCACCGCATGCACGCACCAATCGCACCACTGACGCCCTCCAGTCCCCACTGCATCTTCTGCGACCTGATGCGTGGCGCGGCGGAGGTCTCCATCTGTTATGAGGACGCGACGGCGATTGCGTTCCTCGACATTCAGCCGGTCAACCCAGGTCATGTGCTGGTTGTGCCACGGGCGCACTACGAAACGCTGCAAGACATCCCAAGCGACGTTGGTGCGCACCTGTACAAAGTGGCGTCCAAGCTGATCCCGTTTGTGCAGACCGCGGCGGGCGCGACCGACATGAATATTGTGGTGAACTCTGGTGCGGCGGCCGGACAGAACGTCATGCACTATCACATCCACCTGATCCCTCGGCGCGAGGGAGACGGGTTTAATGTGCCACTGCCATTTCAGGGGTCGTCCATGCCAACGCGTCAAATGCTCGATGCGATGGCCGCGCGCATAGGCAGCATGCTTCGCGATCCGCTGCGCGATACATGATCACGCGTGTGCTGGTGATGGGTGCGTGCTTCGCCGCCTCCGAAGTGCGCGCTCAGCTCGTCGCAGCACCGTCGGATACGATC